>JAJFJL010000013.1 GCA_021774055.1 Nitrosomonas sp.
TTGATGCGCCTCCTTACGTCGGCACATCCTACACCCTTACATCACATAAAGATTGTAGGATGTGCCGACGTAAGGAGGCGCATCAAACAACTTATTCAGATTCCTTCAATATCTATACTTTCAACGTTTAAATTATTTGAATAACCTAATCTATAGCTCACTAATATTATAACCACCTGTAAATCTTATTTTCTTCTAAAAAAATAAGTAAACACAAAATATTTTAGACATTCATTCTTCAATCTTTGCTACCAATTCATCTAGATCAGTTGTCTTTGGTAAATTTTGTTCAGCCCATGTAATAGCTTCATTAATCTCTTCTTTTGTACCTGATTGAAAAATCCAGCGTTCACTATCAGGAACAAACTCTCCTAATTTAATAACCGACATATTATCTCCTTAGAGATTAAGCTGATCCCGCATCAACAAGAAAACAAATTCATCCCCTGCGCTAGTTTCCAGCCAAGTAAACGGTGTTTGCGGAAAGGCTTGCTCTAGTGCGTCCCGATTATGGCCAATCTCAACAACTAACACTCCTTGTTCAGTTAAATGCTTAGCGGCGGTTTGTAGAATTATACGTGTAGCATCCAAACCATCGTTACCACTGGCCAAGGCGTTATCTGGCTCATGCTTATATTCTTGCGGCAATGCGCCCATAGACTCTGCATTAACGTACGGAGGGTTACTAATAATTAAATCGTAGCGACGCTCTGATAATTCAGTAAACAAATCAGATTGAATTAAGTTGATTCTTTCCGACAAACCATAGTCGGCAACATTCTTAGCTGCGACTTCCAGTGCTTGCGTAGAAATATCAAGCGCATCAATCTTGGCATTCTCAAAAACATGTGCCATTAAAATAGCTAAACAACCTGATCCAGTGCAAAGATCAAGCGCAGAACTAACCTCATCTGCATCAGCTATCCACGGTGACAATTGTGTTTGTAATAATTCGGCAATAAATGAACGTGGCACTATGACCCGTTCATCAATATAAAAACGATAATCCCCCAGCCAAGCTTCATTGGTCAGATAAGCGGCTGGTTTTTTCTCAACAATGCGGCGTTCAATAATAGATAATACTTGCGCTTGTTCGCCACTAGTGAGATGCGCATCCAGGAATGGCTCTAATTGATCAAGTGGTAAATGCAGGGTATGCAAAATAAGATACACCGCTTCATCATAAGCAGTCGCCGAACCATGACCAAAGAAAAGATTAGCTTGATTAAATTGACTTACTGCAAAACGTAATAAATCTCGAATCGTATGTAGTTGGGTTTTTGCTTGAATAAACATATTATTTAGGATCATCTAGAAAAAATGGAACAATCATACTTTGAATAAAGTTTGTACAAATTCGTCTGCCAGCGATATTGATTTTATGTACTCAGCATTTGAGTTGGCACAGCAAGCACAAGCAATTGGCGAGGTTCCGGTTGGTGCAATAATTGTAAAAGATAGCGCTATCATTGGGCGTGGCTATAATAGATCAATTGTAGCTGCAGATCCAACCGCACATGCTGAAGTAATGGCATTACGTGATGCTAGCCAGAATTTAAATAATTACCGTTTGCTTGATTGTACTATTTATGTGACGCTAGAACCGTGCACTATGTGTATTGGCGCACTGTTTCATGCGCGAATTATGCGCCTGGTTTATGCCGCAAGCGACCCTAAAACTGGCGTTTGTGGCAGTGTAATTGATTTGCCAGCTGAAACAAGACTAAACCACCATATGCAAGTAACTGGAGGCGTATTAGCCACAGAAGCAAGCACCCTACTAAAACAATTTTTTGCCGAACGGCGTAAGGTACGAGGCAATAAAACCAAATGAAAATTAATATCAATATCGCCCAGCAACAACTTGATTTGTTAAATGACAACGGCAATATCATCAAACAATACCTTATTTCATCAGCTAAAAATGGAACTGGTCAACAAAATGGTAGTTTTTGTACCCCACTCGGCAAACATGTTATTCGCGCTAAAATTGGTCAAGATAAACCAGTGAATAGTGTATTTATCCGCCGCCGACCAACTGGTGAAATTTACACCCCCGAGTTACATCAACGTTATCCCAAGCGAGACTGGATTCTAACCCGTATTTTCTGGCTTTCTGGTTGCGAGCCTGGATTTAATCGTTTGGGGGATGTGGATACTATGCGCCGTTACATCTATATTCACGGCAGCCCTGCAAGTGTGGAAATGGGCAAACCAGGATCAATAGGATGCATCCGTATTGCGAATCAAGATTTGCTGGAATTATTTGCTTTTGTAGCGGTTGGTACTATTGTAGAAATTACATAATGCTGGCACATGGAATGCGCTCTACTTTAATTAAAACAAAGTGAGGCCAAAGCCTCACTTTCAAGATTCTTGATGCTAGAACTTTGCACCTAAAGTGAACCATCCTTTTCTGGTATCAGTGAACAAGCCTTGCGAATTGTAATCCGCATATCTAACGCCGATTGACCATTGTTTCATGTATGGCAGCATCATATCTTTATCATTAAATACACGAGTTACATCCACATTCCACTCTGTACCATAGTTGGCGCTACCTCTAACTGCATTGAAGTCATGGTAGATCAACTGAACAACGGTGTTATCAACCCATTTGCTAATACCTGCAGCTTTATAAGTTGCTTTTAAGTAGCGATCTTGCAAACCATTTCCTGGGGTTACCAGAAACTTATCAGCCCAACCATTATGTGCATGCAAGGTTGCTAATGGGGTACCAAAAGCACTAGTTCCATTACCACCTAGCGATTCAATACCGGCTTCAAAAGTAAACGTTTTCCATGCAACACCTGGCGCCACATGATAGTAATAGGCACTGTAATTGTTAGGATTATTACCAGCGTCATGCTGACGTGCACCTTCAGCTACATATAAGAAGCTTAATTCTTCAGCTACGGGGGTCTTACCAACAAGTCTTAAGCCATAAGTTTTGGATGACATAGCAGATGATTGAGCAGCGGTTAAAGAACGCTGATCAAAGTTTAACCAGTAGTTATAGGCAACTAACTTTTGACTTGGTAAAAACTCATATTCTGCTCGCCCCATATGTATTTCAGTATGCAATCGACCTGCTCGATTTTTATGGCCGGTGACACGGTTAACCTGGTCAGTGAAATTATAAAATAAATGTAAATTCTCAATACTATTGTTAGTAATCACCGCCCCATCATAAGTCTGGTCATTTTGTCTAAAACCAACAGTACCGATGAAACGCTGGTTATCTAAGTTGATTGGCTGACGACCAACCTTGACCGCAGTATCTGGCAAGCCTTTCCATAACAACCATAACGCATTTAATTCATTGGTTCTTGGATCAGCTACCACAGGAAATTGTGACTTTCCATTGATGGTACTGTTATAACGGCTAGTACCAATAGTGCCAACTGAGTCCATCTCAATAGCTGCCTGGAAGTTTTTATATTCGCCAGTAATTAAGCCAAATCTAGAACGTAGCGTGGAAGCCGTTGCAGTATCAGGGATACCTCGTTGACCGACAGTTTCTAGTCGATAGCGCAAGTCAGCGTAAAATTTACCATTTTTGATAATATCAGTAGGATCACCCGCAATAACACTTGGTACACTTAGCCAAAACAAGCTAAGAAAAAGAGAAGCTTTTAAGCTAAAAGAAAATATTTTATTCATAAGAAATTGATTGCTTTCAGATAATTAAGTTAATAACAAACCGGCGCAATTTTACCCCAAGCAGAACCTATTGAATTCACCAAATAATTATTTTTATTGATTAACATCAGATAAGTAAATCAGGATAGTAACTAAGCACTTGTAATACAACAATCTATTCTATAAGCGCTAACCAGGCACAACTGTTGTGCGTATACAACAACTAGTACCTTGCGCCCTAAATAACCAGGGAAATATGGGAGCGCAGAAATTGTCTAGAACAAGGCTGAGAAACGCAGGCATATTGAGCATACCTCAAGTTTCTTCAACGCAATTATAGGCAATTTGTGCCACAGATTTTCCTGGTGCATTGGTAAAAATGATCCACTAGAAAACCGAAACTATAACCATGCTAAGTATATTTAGGGCGCAAGGTACTAGCCTTATGAATTTAATTTGACAGCTACACCCAACGCCTCAATCCTAGCTCCAAACAACTTCATCCACTGCTCAGTAACTTTAGTTAACACCGACGCTTCTGGTTGCATAGATTGGCGCGCAATTCCGTACAGCAAAACACCTTGCAAAGGCACCTTATCAGCTAACAAACGTTGAATAAATTCAAGATAAGCAACAACTTCTTTCTCGGCTGGTGGTTGACCATGCAATTGAAAAACACAAGTCTGCAGCCAAGTTGGACAAAACGATGCCGCTATGCGCAAATTTTCATGTACTTGTCTTAGGCTCATATGGGTATCGTTAACCTGCTGCCTACCTTCACGGGTAGCACGATCAAATTTAAACCAAATCTCACCATTAAGCTTTGCCATCCGTGCTAAGCCTGCTTGCACATAAGTTCTATCAATTAAACTGCCGTTTGAAATAAGCACCAGCTTTAGATTGTTAGGCAACTCAGAAAAATCATGTTTTATTTGCGCGATTAAAGCAATTACTTGCTCAAATTCTTTGGCACTAGTCGGCTCGCCATTGCCAGATAAGGCAATATCATTAATTCGCCTAGCCTCTGCTGGCACCTGTTGCTGAATAAAATCACCATGTACCAATTCATCTAAAAAAGACCTAAGCTCTGTTTCTAATACCGCCAAATCAATTTTTGGTGCAGAACCACGCTGAAGATCCGGCACCTGACAATAAATACAACGCCAATTACAAGCATTATTAGGGTTAAGATTAATCCCAATCGAAACACCACCCGCACGCCGTGATACCACTGGATAAA
>JAJFJL010000121.1 GCA_021774055.1 Nitrosomonas sp.
TCATCTCTGGTGCGCAATACACACCTTTTTCTCGACTACAAGGAAAAGTTCGCATCCGTTTGTTCCCAAAAATCACTCTAACCTTTATGCCACCAGTTTTATTTGATATTCCAAAACAAATTTTTGGTAGAAAACGGCGCCAATTTGCTGGGATTATGCTTTATGATGTGATGACTAACATGATGTTCCAAAGCAATAATATACAACAAACATTATTTCAGTCATTGCTGGATGCAAAAGCAACTCATGGAGGAGGGCATCTAATTGCAGAAGATGTTGAACGTAAACCACTATCTTATTCACAATTTATTACTCGTTGCTTTATTTTAGGTGATGCGCTACGTAAGCATACTAAGGCTGAAGCTAATGTTGGTATTTTATTACCAAATATGGTGACTACCTTAGTGTGTTTCTTTGCTTTACAGGCATTCGGGCGAATTCCGGCGATGTTAAATTATTCAACCAGCCGAGCAAATCTATTAAGTGCCTGTCAGATTGCGAATACAAAGTTAGTAATTACTTCTCGGCGCTTCATTGCCGCAGGTAAGTTATCTGATCTAGTTGAGGGGTTGGAACAACAAAATATTACCATTCTTTATCTAGATGATTTACGTGATCAAATCTCTCTATTAGACAAAGTTAAAGGTCGGTTGCTAAGCTTATTTCCACAAACTTATTATAGTTTAGTTAACAAAAATAAAAATCCTGAATCTCCAGCTGTGGTTTTATTTACTTCTGGTTCAGAAGGTGTACCTAAGGGCGTAGTGCTAAGTCATAAAAATGTTCAGGCTAACCGCTACCAAGTCTCATCATGTATTGACTTTAACCCAACTGATATTGTTTTTAATGCGCTACCTATTTTTCATTCATTTGGTTTAACAGCTGGTACTATTTTGCCAATCTTGTCAGGTATAAAAACTTTCTTCTACCCGTCACCATTACACTATCGAATTATTCCTGAGCTTGTTTATGATACCAACGCCACCTTAATGTTTGGCACCAACACCTTCCTAATGGGTTATGCACGTTACGCTCATCCTTATGATTTTCATAGTGTTCGTTATGTTTTTGCTGGTGCTGAAAAATTACATGAACAAACCCGTAAGCTTTGGTCAGAAAACTTTGGTGTACGTATTTTTGAAGGCTATGGGGCTACAGAAACAGCACCTGTTTTAAGTATGAATACTCCAATGCATAATCACCCAGGCTCGGTTGGTAGGTTGATGCCAGGGATTTCTTATCAATTGGAGGCTATCAGTGGTATTGATGATGGTGGTAGATTAAAAGTGTATGGTCCAAATATCATGAAAGGCTATTATTTGGCAGATAAACCAGGTGAGATTACGCCGCCGATAGACGGTTGGTACGATACTGGTGACATCGTGGAATTCGACGAGATTGGCTACATCACTATTAAAGGTCGTGTTAAACGTTTTGCAAAAATAGGTGGGGAAATGGTCTCACTAACAGCGGTAGAAAATTATATTAGTAAAATGTGGCCTGATGACCAGCATGCTGTAATACAAATTCCAGATCCAAAAAAAGGAGAGCAGCTGGTGCTAATAACCACTAATCAAGATGCCAGCCGAGGCGATATAATATTCTTCGCCAAAGAGCATGCTATTAGTGAATTAAATATTCCAAAAACAATTTTAAGCATTGATAAAATACCAACCCTGGCAACCGGTAAAACAAATTATGTAGCACTTAAAGAATTTGTCGATTCAATACAATAATATTTATTTATAACATGGAATTTCTAAAAAATCGTTGGCTGGTGGTTGTAGGTGCGTTGATAATACAAATTTGTCTAGGAGCTATCTACAGCTGGAGTGTTTTTGTTAATCCGCTGAAGGAAGTCTTCTTCTACACCACAACTCAGACCCAGATAGTATTTTCTTTAGCATTGGCCACATTTGCCTTAATCATGATCTTTGCAGGTAGGCTGCAAGATAAAATAGGGCCACGTATTGTCGCGACACTGGGAGGTATTGTATTAGGTGCTGGCTATTTACTAGCATCATTTACTGATGGTAGTTTTCTATTCATCGCGTTAACTGTTGGTGTCATAGGCGGTGCAGGTATTGGCCTTAGTTATGTTTGTCCTATTGCTGCATGTGTTAAATGGTTTCCAGATAAACGTGGCATGGTGACTGGCTTGGCGGTAGCTGGGTTTGGTGCTGGGGCATGGATATTCGCCAAGATTGCCTCGAGCTTTATTGATGCTTATGGAATTCTGACATCTTTCATGTACCTTGGCATTATATTTATGCTGGCGGTTGTTATAGGTGCTCAATTTCTTAGAAATCCCCCGCCTGGATGGAAACCTACAGGGTGGAATCCAACAGAATCAAAACCCAACTCTAAAACTTCTTCTACAGAAGATTTTGCATGGCGTGACATGATCAAGCTTAAGCAATTTTGGATGCTGTGGATTATGTTTGTATTCGGTGCCGCTGCTGGTTTGCTGGTTATCGGAATATTAAAATCCTACGGTGTACACAGTGGACTTAGTGCAGCAGCGGCAGCAAATGCTGTTGGAGTGCTAGCTTTATTTAATGGAGCTGGGCGCATCGTTTGGGGTGCAGCATCAGACAAAATAGGGCGCAATAACGCCATGACACTGATGTTCTTATTGCAAGGCATCATGATGCTAGCACTTATAAATATGGGTTCTACCGAATTAACTTTATCTGTCGCTGCAGCATGGGTAGGATTCAACTTTGGCGGTAACTTAGCACTATTCCCTGCCATGACAGCAGATCTTTTCGGCACCAAAAATGTTGGCATGAACTATGGCCTGATGTTTACCGCATACGGTGTCGCAGGTATTATTGGACCGATACTTGCTGGGAGTGTTTTTGATCTAACCGGCAGTTACATGTGGGCTTTTATCCCAGCAGGAATAGCTTGCCTGATTGCAGCAGGTATATCGCTAGGGCTTAAGTCGCCAAGAACCATAGGCTAGCTTGGGGAATATATGTATTAAAAATTATCTACACTTAACTCAAATGAACCAACTATCCCATTAACATCAACCTGATAGATACCTGCATTTAGATTGTTCACATCTAATGGTACAGTTATTTCAAATGCTACTAATGCCTGGGTACACGCCACCAAAGTTTGTAATTCAGTCATATTTATAACCACATTAAACCTATTATCCTGTTTGACAACATATGTCTCACCAAGCCCAAAACACCCGTTAGGAAAATATCCGGTTACTGCTACATGTATCTGTACTGGAAATGATTCCAAGATATTGATATTTATTGCCTCAACAGTTGCTTGCTTTGGTTCGGTAAAAGAAATCAAATCCCAGCGTCCATCTTCAGCTAATTTGAATTGAACATGCTCATACTTTCCGATTTGATTAATTGAATTTACCACAGGAACACGCAGCACCGTGTTGTCGAATGTTGCTAGATTGCTAGAAATAGCTACATTTGCTGTGCTGGTCAAAATAAACCAGCATGACGCTAACACCAATAGTTTTAACAGTGGTAGGGTGGATAAGCGAAGCGTATTAAGCATTGTGATGAATAGGTGGCTGCACTGTCGTTTATCCATACTACAGATTTGTGAGTTTTCCTGATAAAAACATCTAATAATAAGGTTTAACATAAATTCAATATGTAGGTTTTGTAGATAAAATAAATTCAGCAGCATGTCACATATTTAGGTGGTTTGCTGGGTTTCGTATGCTCTACCCAGCCTACATTTATGTCGCTGATTGTTTCTGTTCTGGAGTATACCTCGTTCCCACGCTCCTGCGTGGGAAAGCATATCAATGTCCCCAGCATCACTAAATAACACACAAACTATTGCTTAATTTCATATGCCAAAATAAATTATTTAAACTTATCTGATAGTTATAGTTCAATATGCGTTCCCACGCAGGAGCATGGGAACGAGAAATATGTTAAATTTAATCGGTTTGAATAATGTTTTGTTGCTGTAACAATAGAATTATTTTTTGTACACATTGGTCTACTGAAATTTTGTCAGTATCCAGAATTAATTCGGGATTTTCAGGTTCTTCATAAGGTGATGATATACCAGTGAATTCTTTTATCTCTCCTGTTTTTGCACGTTGATATAAACCTTTTGTATCACGTTGTTCGCATGTAACAATTGTGCATCTACAATAAATCTCAATAAAATCACCGGGTGTAAATAAATGACGAACTTTGTTTCGATCGCTACTAATTGGAGAGATAAGTGCTGTTAGTGTAATTATTCCTGCGTCGACAAATAACTTTGCTGTTTCACCAATACGTCGAATATTCTCTTCTCTATCTGGTATTGAAAAATCAAGATCCACACATAGACCATGACGAATATTGTCTCCATCTAAAACAACAGTCTGACAATTGATTTGAAATAATTTCTTCTCAACAGCATGTGCAATTGTAGATTTCCCAGAACTAGATAAACCAGTGAACCAAAGAAGAACACTTTTATGCTTGTTCTGTATAGATCTTTTTTGTCTGGTAAGTGTTGTTTGGTGCCAAATTATATTTTTAGACATGCTATTTTTTATGGTCCACTCTATAGTCCATATGTACATAAAACACCCCCGTCATTCCTGCATGTTTCTAGCAGGAATCCACATTTAGCTTGAATTCCTGATAAAGGCACGCAGGAATTACGGGGGGATAAATAGGTGTCAAAGAAAATCTTTGATTCAAAAGTGTAAACTACTTTTGAATCAATATAAAGTATGCTAAGGGACAAATTATTATTTCCTCATCCCTAATTATTAATCTTAAATCAAGTTGGAAAATGTTTCCGTGCCACTGCTATAAGTTTTGAGTTTATTTGTGGTTGTACGAAAGCCAATGCCCATAAATCAAAAAACTGTGGCCGCTGACGAACAATAGCTTGAGCAAAACCACAAGTTTGTAGTGTTTCGCCAAGTACACGTTTGGTAAAACCACAACGATGCGCCATATACAAATTGCCGCGTGCCATAGCTGGGCGCAGTCCATACAATATATCTAGTGGTGCAATAGGACCAGCAGGTGATTGATAAGCTGGCTCTGTTAGTTTGTCATCGGCGACTAGGGCTGCTACAGATTGTAAATCTGGACATGTAATCACCACAAAACCATCAGATCTTAATATACGTTTGAATTCAGCTAAAGCCAGCGGGACTTCATGCGGATAAAGATGCTCAATGTTATGAGAAGAAAAAATGGCGTCGACACTGCTATCATCAACAGCTGACATATCAGTCATACTACCAATAATATCTGGCTTAACGGCTGGGTTAATGTCAAAACGGATTTCCTGCCAATCATTACCCTGAAAACCTGGCCCAGCATGTTGTTTATTGTTTTGTCCGCAGCCAACATGTAAGAATGTTTTTACGTTAAATAATGTCTTTTCCATAATATACGATAAGCATCCTCTAATGCGTTAGTAAAACCTTTGTTATCAAACAACGGAGATTGCCGCAGTTGTTCTCTTAATGTTTTTTTCAAAGTGAATAGTTCTATTGGCTGATTGGCTTTTTGTTGTGCAATACAAATATAGTCATCTTCAGTTTTGGCAATCCAATCAGCCAATCCGGCATGATGCATAATACTGGCACCCATGCGACCACAGAAGTTTTCACCCGCAATAGTTAATACTGGAACCCCCATCCATAATGCTTGCAAAGTTGTTGTGCCGCCATTATAGGGAATAGGATCTAAGCCAATATCAATTTGTAAATATTCGCACATCATGTCATCTAGTCCGCAGGGGCCAGTAAAGTTAAGACGTTGCCTGGCAATACCCTGAGATTCAAAGTCAGCATAAAATTGAGCGATACATTCTGGATCGGTAAAAGATGGTGTTTTTAAATGTAAATGTGCTTGTGGTACGGCATGTAGCAATTTAATCCACAGTTGTAAGGTTGTTTCATTCACTTTAGTCAGATTATTAAATGAACCAAACACTATCTGATCAGGTTTTCTGGTTGCAGGGTCAAACGTTGGATAATTATCATTGACTGGATAGCAAAATACGCAATGATCAGGTAGACGGTAAACTTGTTCAGTACACAAAGAATCGTTTTCTGGAGGGCAACATATCTTGTCTGCAATTAAATAATCAATAGTGGTTAAGCCTGTTGAATGTGGGTAGCCTAACCAAGTGATTTGTAGTGGTGCGGCACGTAAGGCAAAAACACCTAGACGGTTTTTAGCGGTTTGACCGGATAAATCTACCAAAACATCAATCTTGTCTTTAATGATCTGCTGTTGGACGCGGGCATCTGTCCAATCAGAAATTTCAAGCCAATGATCAGCTAACTTACGTAGATCTTGAGTGCTTTTATCATTGGTACGGTTGTTGTAATAACAAAAAATTTCAAATTGTTGATGATTATGGTTTTGTAATACTGGCAAAAGAAAAAGACCAACAGGATGTTGATCTCGGAAATCTGCTGAAACATAGCCAATTTTCAAGCGTCGTTCAGCTTGTCTAGAATTTGTAAAAACTGGTGACGTTGATGGTTCTGGAATAATCTGTTGCATTAAATCATGATGACGCTGTGCTTTATATTCAACACTGTATTGCTGGCTATATAACAAAGTAAATAATAAACTAGCCGCATTCGAAGCATTAAATCCATCACGCTTAAGCGTTTGTTCATGGCGTGCGATGCTCTCATCACTACGACCTTGGCGTAAATAAATATCAGTTAATAAATCATTCGCCTCATTACAATCAGGTTTAATCGACAAACTACGTTCGATACAAGGCAAAGCTTTACTAAACTGCCAAATTTGTGAATAGGCTTTAGCTAAATTAAGGTGAGTATCATAAAGATCTGGTCGTAGCGTAACTATTTTTTCTAATATCGCGACAGTTTCATTAAAGAACTTGTAATCCCAGATTACCTTTGCCAATTGACTTAGGGCATGCACATCATTTAATTGACGTAATTGTTTAAAAATAGATTCTGCGGTGGAAGTTTCTCCTTGTGCCATCAATACTGAAGCTAAACCTAATTGCGCTTCAAAAGCATCTGGTTGTAATGCCAAGGCTAGATAATATTGTTCGACGGCGCCAGCATTGTCACCATTATCAAAACGGGTTTGCGCAAGTGCTAAATGAATGATGTAAGGTTGTTCTGCTAAATCAAGTGCGATTTTATAATGTTGCGCAAAGATTTGTGTGTCATCTAATTGGTCTGCTAGACGTGCCAAGCTGTAATGTGCCTTCCAGGATTCAGGGGCGAAATGTACCGCTTGTTGATAATGTTCCAACGCAGCATCATTTTGGCCTAAATGGCGATAAGCATTGCCTAACTCAAGATGGGCGTTAACAGCATCTGCTTGTATAGCTAGCCAACGTTTCAATTCAACAATAGCCTGTTGCCAGTTTCCTTGTAAGCGAGCTAATGTAGCTAATTGTGATAATGCCGCACAATGTTTGGGATCATGTTGTAAAACCTGTTGGAAGGCGTATATTGCAGCACTACGATCTGATTTTTCCATTAACAAATTGCCCAGGTTAAACCATGCTTCCAGTCGCTTTGGATCATGCGCTACAGCTTGTTCGTAACAATGTTGGGCTTGTTCTATTTGTTGTTTCTGACGATAAATAGAACCTAAATTAATGTAGGCCGGGGCATAACTTTTATCGTAAGCAATTACTTGTTGATAATAGCGCTCTGCCAGTTCTAATTGTTTTTGTTGATGTGCATTCAGCGCTTGCTGAAACAAACGTTGTATTTTATTGGATTTGTTTTTAGATTGTTTATTGCTCAAGTGTAATAATCCGTCGAATTTGGTCGTTGCGGAAACCAATCATACTAGGGCGCTGCACACCTGGTAAGGTGATTACGTCATATAATTCACTCACCACCCCCTCAATGTTTAACCAATGAGGAGTGCTGCCTGTCTTCAGATCAACAACATATAACCCACAACGTGCCTCAACTTTCTCTTTTGCTAACCGGTCATCTAGTGGTAAACCTTGGAATGTTTTATGGCGTGGTTTAGATAAACCTAGAACCGCATAATTACCGACAATGCTGACACCACGAATATAACCTGGACAGAAAGTAATCGCCTCAAAACGTCCAGTTTCTAAATTAATAAAACCAAACTCACCTGCACCAGAATTAGCCACCCATAGTCGATTATTTGCCCAGCGTGGTGAATGTGGCATAGACAAGCCCTGAGCAATAATCTCATTTGAATTAACATCAATCACAATGCCGCCGTCTTTACGATGATCACGCCAACCATCCGCCACATTAGTTGCGGCAACCGCGGTGACATAAGCAGGCTTACCGTCCTTAAATGCCAAGCCATTCAAATGACAGCGATCTTCTGGTGCTAATTGGCTAATAAAAGGTGGCAGCCAGATAGATTTAAAACTGGCATCAGGACTAACAGTCGCCAAACAACTAAACAGGGTATTAACAAATACAGGTAATGCGTCACGACTAGGAGCAACAACATCATGCACATCAATATCTGCTGTCATATAACTGATCTGCGGAACAAATAACCGATCATAGTTATCATTTAATTCGCCATGAGGTAGGCTGTTTTTAAAACGATAAATTTGATACAACGTACTAAGCCATAACACTTGGCCATCAGACCACAATCCCATTGGACGCTCAAAGGTACGTTCAAATACAGATAACTCACTGTTTGGATTGTGACCAATTAAAAATACTTTACCTGATTGGTAAGTGCTAAAACCTAGGCTAAGATTTTGTTCAATCAACCAAGAAACAAACTGACGTGAGCCATTTAATTCAAATTCAGGCTGCTTTGGTGATGTTTGGTTAGGAGTCACTTCAGAGGTTTGTTCTGGTATTTTTTCGGTCATATTTTCAGGGGTTTTTTTGAATGGATTTAATAAAGATGAGAAAACATTTTTTGATTTCATAATGGATGGTGTGATATTTGGGTTACCAATTTAAGACGGGGCAAAACATGGCATTCTTCATGCCTACCCACCGTCATTCCTGCGTGTTTCTAGCAGGAATGACTAGGAGCCTGTCGGACTTATGAGTTTCGGCTGCAAATTCGGAGAAGTCGACCCAAATCCTCCCCGGTTTTCGTTAAATATACTCAATATTCGCCTCAAACCAGTAAGAATTTGGCCTCGATTCTCCAAATTTTCGCTTCGAAATCATAAGTCAGACAGGCTCCTAGGATAATTTTGGAGGAAGCTATTAAAAAACCAAGTTGAAGAAGATACAGCTACTCTGTTGGGGTTCGTTCCTCTCCCCAACCTACAGTGTTTTTGATACCTTTTTATCCCCAAGTTTAATGCCTTTTAACTAGCAAGCCCGTGCAACAGGTTCAATTGAAGCAATTTCTTTACCTGCTTTATCTTCAACAATTGCCAGTTCATACTGATCTTGCAAATTCATCCAGCTTTGAGCATCGGTGCCAAAATACCGTGCTAAACGCAAAGCGGTATCAGCCGTTAAACCTCGTCTTTCTCGTACAATTTCATTTATTCGTGTTGGTGTTACACCTATGGCTTTTGCCAATCCGTTGCTGGATAGCCCAAAAGGTTCCATAAACTCATATTTAAGGATCTCACCTGGATGTATCGGCGTTAAGCGTGTCATGTCAGTCTCCTAGTGATAATTAACAATTTCAACGTCATACGCATGACCATCTTCAAATCGAAAACAAAGTCGCCATTGATCGTTAATACGAATACTATACTGGCCTTTTCTATCGCCCCTTAATGCTTCCAATCGGTTTTCAGGTGGTACTCGAAGCATATCCAGTGTAGCAGCTGCATTTAATTGGACTAATTTTCTTTGTGTTGTTCGTTCAAATGCTACAAATCGCTTCACTCTGTGACGGTTTGCAAGTTTCTCAGTGTCGCGGCAGCAGTAACTTTTAATCATAAGGGACGAGGAAATAATAAATCATCCAATTTAGGCGAAGTCATTTTGCTCTGATTTTAGGCGGTCTGCAGGGCGCATAGTCATTCTATGTAACCGGAAGGCCAACAAAGAATCAGAGTGAAAGGGCAAGTCTAAATGGATAATTTATTATTTCCTCGTCCATATCAGTCGATAGTTACCGAGTTGATTAGATTCAAAATTACTGTTGGTTTATTTGTTCAATTGATAATCCTGTTACTTTAGCAATGATTCTTATATCTATTTTTGCTTGTTTCATGTTTTTGGCTACGCCTAAAATACCTTCTTCTATGCCTTCCATTTTGCCTAAAACATAGGTTGATTGATATAGGCTAGCTTCATGATGTAATTGTTTTTGGTGGAATTCATAGGCTTGACGTTCCTGCTTATTCATTTTAAGTACATCTAAGGTTTCTTGTGCTTGTTCTAATCCTTTGGCAGTAAAGCTATCTTCAATTTTTTCATTCTTAAGAAAATAAATCCATTCATCTAAAGTATCCTTAGCAACATTATTAAAATTTCTTACTTCAATTAAATAATACTCAGGATAAATATCAGCAATCTTTTCGGCTGTATAAAGTCTTTTTTGTTCTGCGCTAAGCTTTAATTCATGATTATTATGCAAGCCGATAAAATGTGTTGTGCCATGATAAATATAGTCATCGCCTTCACCGAAATCAAAATACAGAATGTTAATTGAGATTACTTTGCTAATTTCTGAGTAGGACTGCCCTTTATCTAATTGTTCACTGATAATCTTAGAACTGGCAAATAAAATTCTCTGCAAATAATCTAACTCACGTGAATATTGTATTTCAATAATTATTGTTTGCTGATTACTATCTACAACCTTGATATCCACTCGATTGTATTTGTTATCTTTATTTTCCTGATTGCTTTCACTTTCTAGTATTTCAATAATACTTATATCAGTGAATAACAGTTCACTTAAGAATCCTTCAAGAATGCCAAAATTTGCTTTACTACGAAGAATCTTTTTTATCGCCCAATCGAAGCTGATAAGTTCTCTGCTCATTATGTTTCCTAGATTAATCTGCAAAAAGTCGTGTTAGAGGTTCTTTAGAGCCTATTTATCCACCGTCATTCCTGCGTGTTTCTAGCAGTAATCCAGGCTGAAGTAGATTTCTGCTAGGATATCTATAGTAGTGACGATGTATGTGTTTTATAACAGCTTGTTTCTTTAAATAATATTAACTATTATATCCGCATCTATTGTCACAGTACCTATGATCCCAATACTTGGCACACTAAATGCATAAATATGGTTACCTGTAACGGTCTCACCCCAAGTACCGACTTGACCATTAGAATGGTTGTCCAAATTAATTGCATCGCCAGCAGTACCATGAATAACCAAGGTATTAGTCGCGGTTTGTGTTTCATTAAGGTTAAATAAATCCGTGATATTTAGACTTAGAGTGCTATTACCTCCATCTGCGCTAAGATCAATGGTTTCAATGCTATTTATCTTATTATTAGGTGTTGTACGAAGATCTAGATTTAATGGAGTATCAAAGCGTAAAATATCAGTGCCTGTACCACCATCCAGTGAAGCAAAAGTTAGATCAGAAATTGCCAGAATGTCATTACCAGCGCCTCCGCGTAATACATCTGCACCGCCATTGCCAAGCAAAGTGTCATTACCCGCGCCTGCAACTAATTGATTGGCACTAATATCTCCGTTCAAGGTATCTGCACCACTGGTGCCAATAGTGGCCGAACTACCCTGGCCGCCGAAGATGACGAAGCTGGCACCACTGTATTGGCCATTGGGACTATCATGGCGTGCGCCAACGATTAAATCAGCAAAACCATCACCATTCACATCACCGGCATTGCTGACAGACCTGCCACTGTTATCACTCGCACTCACGCCGTTAATCACAAAGACACTGCTACCACCTTCTATGCTTGAGAGTTCGAGTTCGATTGCGCTACTATCTGTTTTACCAAGTACCACAAAGCTGGCTCCACTATAGAAGCCATTGGGGTCATCACGGTATGTCCCGACAATTAAGTCAGCCAGCCCGTCGCCATTCACATCACCGGCATTGCTCACCGAGAAGCCACTCCAAGAAGCCGCTCCGTTAATCACAAAGCCAGCGCTACCGCCTTCTATGTTTGAGAGTTCGACTGCGCTACCACCGGTTTTACCAAATACCACAAAACTGGCACCACTATTATTACCATTGGGGGCATCAAAGAATGGTGCCCCAATAATTAAATCAGCCAGCCCATCGCCATTCACATCACCGGCATTGCTCACCGAGAAGCCACTGTTATCAAAATTAGTTACGCCGTTAATCACAAAGCCACCGCTACCGCCTTCTATGCTTGAGAGTTCGACTGCGCTACCATCGGTTTTACCAAATACCACAAAACTGGCTCCACCATCGATGATGGCATTGGGGTCATCACCGCGTGCCCCAACAATTAAATCAGCCAGCCCATCGCCATTCACATCACCGGCATTGCTCACCGAGGAACCACTCCCATCATTCGTACTCGCGCCATTAATCACAAAGCCAGCGCTACCGCCTTCTATGTTTGAGAGTTCGACTGCACTACCATCGGTTTTACCAAATACCACGAAGCTGGCTCCACTACTAAGGCCACTAGGGTCATCAAGGAATGCACCAACAATTAAATCAGCCAGCCCATC
>JAJFJL010000122.1 GCA_021774055.1 Nitrosomonas sp.
TAAAATTAATTTAACTAAAAAAATAGCATAATAAACAACTATTTTCTGCTATAAGCCTCAAGATCTAGTGATTTACATAAAATAATTAACCGCTGAAGAAATTACAAAATTAAGTTAAATTAATTTTACGTGGGTACTTAACTCCCCAGTTGGGGAAATCTAGGCGGAGCCGTCCATTATTTGAAAGAGACACGATGGTAAATAGAGGGAATTAACTCTCTTGTGACAACAGGGGGCTGATGGGTTTTTCTCCTGCCTATTAGGAAAAATTGAGAAAAAATCACAAAAAAAATGACTAATATAAAATCACTCGAAATAGTGTTTATCGCCAAAAATTTAACCCGATTTTCACGCTATTTTGCACTCATGATAATCATGACTTTAAGTACGGGCATTGCTTTTTATTTTTATGTTCAGGCTGAAAAACAAATAGATAAAGCCAATCAATTCCACCTACAGTCATTTTTATTGGCAGATGAACTGCGCCAATCTTCCGATGACCTTACGCAGATGGTGCGCTCTTATGTGACTATGGTTGATGCTGTTTACAAGGAATATTTCTACGAAATCCTGGCGATTCGAGAGGGCACGAAACCCCGGCCCATTAATTATCGGCATGATTATTGGGCGTTAGTACAAAAAAACGCCCCGCGTCACAGTCCTGACGGACAAGCTATTTCCTTATTAACCTTAATGAAGCAGGCAGGCTTTACCGCAGAAGAGTTCAGCTTGCTGGAACAAGCGAAAATTAATTCGGATGATCTAACCAACATTGAATTTGCCGCGATGGCGTTGATTGAAACTAAGCCATCCATGAGCGATAGCATCCGTCTTAAAGCCGCTAATATGCTATTTGATGACCATTATCGGCAAGCGAAAGCAAACATAATGCAACCGATAGGACAGTTCTTGCAAATGATAGAACAACGTACCGAGGAAGCAGTGCAAATTTCTGAAAAAAACGCTCTAGGGTTGCGTTATCTGTTCATTATTCTTAGTCTGTTATTACTAGCAACAACAGCACGCCTGATTTATAACGCTTTACAGTCTTTCCTCGGTTGCTCAATCATTGAGCTATATCAGCATCTTGAGCAGCTTGGCTCGGGTGATTTTTCAAAAACTATTGCCATTAAACCGAAACAGAAAAATAGCATTTTAGCGTGGCTATCAAAGACTCAGCAGAATCTGATGCGCTTAGAAAACAACCGTCAACACAGTGAAGAGAATTTACGGCAGGAAGTTCATTTTTCTAAAATGTTGATAAATAACTTACCAGGTGTGTTTTATCAGATGAATACAGACAGTCAATTGGTGGCGTGGAATCATGTTTTTGCCTGTTTACTAGGGGAAGAAGGCTTAAAAGCAGCTCAAGTCAACGCTCTGAATGTTATTGCTGACCACGATAAAGAATTGATCACTCATAAAATTGCGGAAGGTTTTGCCACAGGTTATGTCGATGCTCAAGCTGAGTTAATGCTTGCCACGGGTGAGAACCGTTGCTTTTATTTTGTGGCGAATACTTTAATCCTTGATGGGAAAACTTATCTTCTAGGAACTGGCGTTGATATTACCGAGCGCAAACAAGTGGAAAAGTCTTTAATGGAAAGTGAGCAGCATTTTCGCACTCTCTTTTACTCTTCTCCTGACCCAGTTTGGATTATTGACAACAATTATTTTGTCGAATGCAATCAATCCGCTGTTGATATGCTAGGTTATCCCAATAAGCAAGCACTGACCCAGACCCATCCTTCTGTACTGTCACCTGAATATCAGCCAGATGGTGAAAGTTCATTTACTAAGGCAGAACGGATGATGGCAATAGCCCAGCAAAAAAGCGTTAATCGTTTTGAATGGATACATAGGCGATTTGACGGTAGCGATTTTTTTGCCGAAGTAACTCTTTCTGTAGTGGAGCTGCAAGGAAGGTCAGTGATTCATTGCACATGGCGTGACATTAGCGAACGCAAGGAAGCGGAAAAAACTCAGGATCGCCTGATAGGAATCATTGAATCATCACCAGATTTTATTGGTTTTGCTGATGCGACAGACACACATCTCCTTTACATTAACCGTGCGGGGCGAGCCATGACGGGAATTGAGGAAAACGAGGATGTCACCCAGTTAAAAATCAACGATATACACCCTACACAGATGAACCAGATGTTTAAAGAGGTAATTCTACCCATTATTACTTGCATGGGAAACTGGCAAGGTGAGTGCAACTTCCTGCATCGAGATGGACATGAGATTCCAACATCTATGGTCTTGATGGGGCATAAGTCGTCTAGCGGAGCACTGGAGATAATATCGACTATCTCGCGCGACATCACCGAACGCAAAAAAACCGAAAAAGAACTGTACATCGCAGCCATTGCTTTTGAAGCCCAAGAAGGCATGATGGTTGTCGATGCAAATAGCATGATATTACGAGTGAACAAAGCTTTTACCAAGATCACAGGTTACAGCGCTGAAGAAGTGATAGGCAAAAATCCAAAAGTATTGCAATCAGGTCGCCATGATGCGGCGTTTTATGACGCTATGTGGGAATCTATTAATAACACGGGGAAGTGGGAAGGAGAAGTTTGGGACCGGCGCAAAAATGGTGAGGTTTTTCCCGAATACCTCACTATCACTGCCGTAAAAGACCAAAATGATAAAGCCATAAATTATGTTTCCACCTTTAACGACATTACCCTAAGCAAAACTACAGCCGATGAAATAGAACGATTGGCTTTCTATGACCAGCTCACTAAACTACCCAACCGGCAACTTCTTTATAATCGGTTAAAACTGGCTTTGGCTGCAAGTCATCGCAATGCTTTAAGCGGTGGATTGTTATCTATTGACATGGATAATTTCAAAAACCTTAACGATACGCTCGGTCATGAGATTGGCGATTTGCTATTACAACAGGTTGCAGAGCGTCTAATGTCTTGTGTCCGTGAAAATGACACGGTTGCCAGATTGGGCGGGGATGAATTTATCGTGCTAATGGAAGACTTGGAAAATGAAGATCTTGAAGCGGCAGCGCAGATTGAAGTCGTAGGCAAAAAAATTCTTTCCTCTCTTGGTCAACTTTACCAACTTAATATCCATCAATACCGTAGCACACCCAGCATCGGAGCTGTTTTATTCAGTGGTTACGCGCAATCCGCAGAGGAATTGCTAAGGCAAGCTGATATTGCCATGTATCAGGCCAAGGCATCGGGTCGTAATGCATTACAATTTTTCAATCCGCAAATGCAAGCCACTATCATGGCTCGTGCGGCTATGGAAAAAGAATTACACCTAGCAGTGACGGAAAGTCAATTTAGGCTCTATTATCAGCCGCAGGTTTATCAAAACCATCAAATTACTGGAGCGGAGACTTTGATACGTTGGCAACACCCAGAGCGTGGTTTGATATTCCCTGGTGATTTTATCCCGCTTGCAGAAGAAAGTGACTTAATATTACAGATTGGACACTGGGTGTTGGAAACGGCTTGCACCCAGCTAAGAATCTGGGCAAGTAGTGAACATACCCAGCATTTGCAACTGGCTGTCAACGTCAGTGCCCGTCAGTTTCGCCACCCAGATTTTGTTAGCCAAGTGATTCATCTTATAAATTGTGCTGGCATTAACCCTAAGCGGCTTAAATTGGAGCTGACTGAAAGCGCGGCACTCGACAACCTAGAGGAAACTATTGATAAAATGAACGCGCTGCGGAAAATCGGGGTGCGGTTCTCTATGGATGATTTTGGTACGGGTTATTCATCGCTGTCTAACCTAAAAAAATTACCGATAGAACAACTTAAAATTGATCAAAGTTTTGTGCGCGATATTTCCACCGATCCTGATGATGCAGTTATTGTACAAACTATTATTGCGATGGCTAAGAATCTGGGATTGAAGATTATCGCTGAAGGTGTGGAGACGGAAGCACAGTGTCTATTTTTGGAGCAGCATGGCTGTCAAAATTTTCAGGGATATTTATTCAGTAAGGCAGTGCCGATTGAGCAGTTTGAAGCCCTTCTTATGAAAACTACTTAAGTTTTGAAAACAACCTAAACCTGTGTATTCCTAGTAGGCAGGCTGCAGGAAAACCCACTAACCCCCTGTTTCCACAAGAGGGTTAATCCCCTCCATTTACCATCGTGTCTCGTTCAGACAATGGGCGGCTCCGCCTGGATTGCCCCAACCGGGGAGTTACCAACACCGAGCGATCAAGTCTACCTTGATACGACACAAGGTACTTCGGTCATTGCACCACACAGAGCTAATAGAGTAGAGAGCAGCTAAATACCTTTGAATACAGTATGTCAGCAGCTCCCCCTCATCAAACCGTACGTGCGCTACTAACGCATACGGCTTTCCGATATTCTTCATCTTAAGCATGCACACCGGCGCGGGTAGAGTAGAGAACAGGTTTAGCATTCCTTAGGTCAAGCGTTCCGTTTCCCGTCTCTTTCGTTTGACGGTGTCTCTCTATAGCCGAACCGTAGTCAACCTTACCTACCCTCCCTCATCAAACCGTGCATGCGGTTTTCCC
>JAJFJL010000123.1 GCA_021774055.1 Nitrosomonas sp.
ATCAGAGATCATCAATAATTGTTATGAACTTAAGCGAGATTTGTTTAATAGCGTTATTACTGGATTTATTCAGCGCACTATGCCAGAGATTAAAAATCTTGATCCAATATTTATACCTGTTGTCAATGCGTAAGTCCTAAAAAACATAGAGATTGCATTAGAGCAATCTAGATTAGCTAGAGTCAACCGAATTCAATCTGCGACTGTTTTATACGAATATCAGAACCTGATTCTAGCTCCAGAACATAAACAGGATCTTCACTCAACTCTTCAACACTTATCAACGAACCAGTCTGTCCTTTATCTTCTCCGGTTACTATTTTGACATAGTCATTATGTTCAAAGTGCAGGCCTCCAATTGTATTGTGTGCTAGGAAATCATTATGCTGATTAAAAGTTGGTTTCATGATTTTTAATGCCTAGGTTAGTGGAAATTTTTAGTGTGATTGATAGCGGAGCAGGTATGTTATCGAGTAAATTCTCAGCATGCATGGTAGGGTGCAATAACCGTAGGGCATTGAGCCATTTACGTGAGTATATTAATAATATTACAATAACTGAAAACATATAAAGCTGTTGCCGCTTTATAACTAATTGTTTATTTTAATAAATTAATGATGCAATAGAAAATCTATCAATCGTTGTATTATGCGCAAGGATTGCAAACTCTAATATCTGACACCCTTTTCATATATATGTGCGATTAATTGTAGGATTTAGGTTTAAATTAAATTTTAACTTTCAAAAGCCAACTGATGAGCAAATACTTGTTGCCAGTCGTGGTTGAACTGTTCAACTGCAATAGGTACAGCAGGGTGAGTGAACATTTGTTCCATAATCTCTATTGATAATGTTATGGCTCCAACACCTGTTTGTAAAACATCTAACACTTGACGGGTATTTTTAAAGCTTGCGGGTAATACACAACAAGATAACCTTTGTTGTATTAATAACTGTTGTAATTCAGCCACCACAGCAACGCCATTTTGACCTAAAGCATCAATTCGGTTTACATAAGGGGCTAGATAATCTGCTCCAGCCATTGCCGCGAAGAATCCTTGTTGAACACTGTAAATTGCTGTAGCAAGTAATGGAATATCCTCTTGATGGAGCTGTTTAATGGCTGCAATACCTATTTCTGTTGCAGGAATTTTTACAACCACATCATAAGGTAACGCTGCAATTTGACGTGCCTCCTTGATTATTTCATCCAGAGTTTGACTAACTACTTGAACATGAAAACGGGCTTTCGCTCCAATGATGGGAGCTAATTGATTCAATAATGACTTTACCCCTTGTTTTGATTTTGCCAAAATACTGGGGTTTGTGGTCACCCCTTTAATTGGCAAACAGTGTTGAAAACGTGCCACTTGTTTAACATCTGCAGTATCTAAATATAGCTCTAACATAGCTTGTCCTCAATAAATATCCGTGTAACACCCTTATAAGCATTATTTAATACTTCCTGAGTTTACTCATTTTTGGTGCACTTAAACGTGCCATGTTTCAATATCAGTGAAAAATAGCCATAAGGATTGTAAGTTAAGCTGTGTTTTTCACTCATTTCTTTAAACAGCTTGGAAGCCAGACCACTGCCGTCAAGAATACAGGTAAAGGGTCAGTTAATTTTAACTTTACAACTTTTCTATCAGTAAGTTAGCTGCAATGTGAGCATTTTGTTCCCTATTTTTTATATAAAAGATCATATCTAGGACATTTTGTTGTAGCAATATACTCTGGAACGATATACTTCGCGCGGTCATGATTTCAGTTTTCTAGTGGATAATTTTTGTCAATATCAGCGTTACTGAAACAGTTACATAGCGAGCTATGCACTGGTTTCATTACTTTTCTTTTGACGAAAATTATTACCCCATAAAATCCGGCGACTGTAGTCACGTAAAGTATATAATATGCGACAAACTGTTGTGCGGGATGTGCATGATTTAGATGTTAAATAGTTTAAAGGGTTTATGGTATGCAGAATGACGTATCTAGCGATGATGACCGTACGGTTCTTTCACAGAAGACAGATACGACACCTCCTCGACTTCCAGACGAAGACGATGATCGTACGATTCTTTCGCAAGAAACTGATAAGAAACCGCCGTCACTGCCAGCCAAACGACCAAGTTTAATTCCAGCAGGTGATGACGTGCTGCCGATTGGAACAATGTTGGAAGAATTTGAAATTACTGGAATCATTGGTCGAGGTGGGTTTGGCATTGTTTATGATACTACTGATCATTTATTACAACGTCGAGTTGCTCTAAAAGAGTATATGCCTTCCGCACTTGCAATTAGAGATAGTAATAAAAGAATAATTGTAAAATCAGAGAAACATAGTGAAGTATTTCAAATAGGGCTACGTAGTTTTATCAACGAAGCTCGTTTGCTAGCAAATTTTGATAACCCTGCTTTAGTTAAAGTTCATCGCTTTTGGGAGGATAACGGTACTGCCTATATGGCGATGCAGTATTGCGAAGGAGTTACCTTAAAAGAAACACTAACTGACATGGGCCAACCACCTGACGAAAAATGGCTGAAAAATTTGTTGTCTCCATTGCTTGATGCTTTAGGTGTTATCCATAAGGATCAATGTTTTCATCGTGATATTGCACCAGATAATATATTAATCTTGCCAGATGGCAGACCTGTACTACTTGACTTTGGTGCGGCACGTCGTGTGGTCAGTAATATGGATCAAATTCTTACTGTAATTTTAAAGCCTGGTTATGCGCCATTTGAGCAATACGGGGAAATCGCAACTTTAAAACAAGGTCCTTGGACAGACATTTATGCACTTGCTGCGGTAGCCTACTTTGCCATCACCGGCAAACCACCTATCGCATCGGTTAGTCGTGTGGTTTCTGATACACTCGTGCCTATCAGTGAAGTAGCTGCAGGTCAATATAGTGCCAATTTTTTAAAGGCGATTGATCAAGCACTTGCTGTTAAACCAGGAGATCGCCCACAAAATGTTGATGAATTACGTCATCTTCTTGAACTAGAAAAAATACAATTACAGCATCAAGATGAAACTCTGATAGAGACACAACTTCTGGTAGAAAATGATGATAAAAATAACAAACCATCAAGTAATGTACCCTACATAGCGATCATCAGTATTGTATTGATTGCTGCCGTTGGTGTAGGTGTTTATATGATGATGAACGAGCCTGCGCCGGTTCCCGCAGTTTCAACTCCAGCTTCAGTTCCAACTCAAGCACCAGTCTTAAGCCAAGCTCAAGCAAAGAAAAAAGCATTTGATCCTATTACAGTACTGGATGAAATATTTGATGAGCGTGACCGTGATCATGCAGTAACTATATCGGTTGAAAAAGCCCAAGTTCGGATTGGTAAAGACCGACTATATTTTGAAATTCGTTCTGCAAAGTCTGGTTATGTTTATCTTCTTATGGTTGGCACTAATCACTCTGATTTTTTTAAGCTGTTTCCAAACAGCTTGGATGAAGATAATTATATTAAAGCTGGCAAACAATTCAATTTGCCACGCCCTGAATGGCGATTAGGTGCTGAAGGTCCACCAGGGGTTAATAATTTTATTGTTATTGTCTCAAGTCATCCACGCGATTTTAGTGCAGCCGGGATTAAATCTTTTGGGCCATTCGCAAAATTTCCATTTGAATCGTCAGCTCAACTGTATCTTTCTGATACTGGAGTTACTTCTTTATTTGCAGGAAAAACAGTCTGCCCTGAGATATTAGGTGAAAATTGTGACAAGTCTTATGGTGCAGCTGTATTTTCTATCGAAGAAATTGAGCCGTGATAGAAAATAGCTAAGAAAGGGAGTGGGTAATTAATTATGTGTACTTTGTGGTGTAGCAATCAATGTACAGTAAGTAGTGCATCAATTGCTACAATCTAGAACCCCAGGAAGGAAGAATAAATGTTTCCTTTAATCAACCTTTCTGACGATTGTTACACGTCTATTTTCTGGTGCGGTACGGTTATCAGAATTTAACAGCTCACGAGACCCTTTGCCAACGGCTGTTAAACGACTAGCACTAATCTGATAGTTCCACACAAGATAGTTTAAAACAGCTTCTGCTCGCGCTTTAGAAAGCTGTTGATTTAGGCTCTCTCCACCACGAGGATCCGTATGTCCTTCTATCGCAAAATTGAAGTCTGCTAGGCTATCCATTTTAAGGGCTCGCCCTAAAACATCAAGTTGTTGCATTGCGTTAGCTGTTAGCTCAGCAGAATTAGTCCCAAATGTAATCAACATTGATGCGCTGGTACTAACTGGTTCTGCTTGAGCCGTATCTTCAGCATCTGCACTAAATACTTTAATGCTTCTAGTGCGAATACTACGCTCAGGGGCAAGTGCTTCAATTAGTGCCGCCTCTGTTACTTCATCTCCTTCAAGTACTTTCGTGATTTGTGCTGATGCAGGTAATATCATCAAACTAAATGCTATTAAAATAAATATAAGTTTAATTTTCATGACACCCTCCTATAATGTAATTAAGAATTATTTTGCCTGAGTTGAATCTTTACACCATATAGCAATGGCAGAATAGTTGTCTTGATGTTTGTGTCCACGTGCGAGAACTTGTTGTTCCAATACTGCCAACCATGCAGATGCAGATGTTGCATTGCTAACTAACTGTTCCATCTCATTTTCTTCTACATATTCCCATAGTCCATCTGAACATAGTAAAAAAACATCGTTATCTTGCAGAGGCTGTGCTGTTGCAATGATGTCTGCCTCAAATTGTTCATTATTACCAAGTGCATCATATAGTTGATTACGAGTTGGTGAAGACCGTATCTCTTCAGCTTTTAAATAACCAGCATCAACCATACGCTGTGAAACACTATGATCACGTGTTTGAGATATAATTTTACCTTGCTGAAAATAATATAATCGAGAATCACCGACATGCCCCCAGAATGCCAAGTTGCTAACAGTATCAATTGTTAGTATTACGGCAGTAGCACGCATTTGTTGAAGCTTTTCATTAGCTTCTTGCTCACGTGTAATTGAGCTGTTTCCAATATGTAATAAAGATTCGATTGTTTTTGCATTACAATTTGGCTCTGTTTGAAATTGATCAAGTACATGTTTTAATACCAGCTTGGATGCGATGTCACCACCATAATGCCCACCTAAGCCATCAGATAAAACACAACAACAGGCTTCTGAATTAGACCAGTAATCACAAGCATCTTCATTCACCTTGCGCCCACCTGCTTTCGATAATTTAGCTATTTCAAGATACATAATAAGTAAAATTAATATAAATTAGTTGATAGTCGGAAGTCATAAATTGCAAAATGAATGTTGCATACAGTTCGAATCAAAAGTATAGGAACAAAGCCTAATGCTACACTTTATTCTTTGGGAATATCAATAAGTATTTCACGCAGAATAAAATTAACTCTATGAAACAATTTGTTACACATTATATGCGCGGTCACTTGCAGGATCTAGGTATTATCCTAATTCAAAAACATAAGGAAGCATAACCTACGACCGAAGTAATGATTAAAATGGCATCTTCGGTGTATTGAAAACTTCGTGCCATAAGTTTCAACATATACACCTTATCTGCATAATATCATATACATTTAAACAGCTTATAGTGAAATTTATAGTCTGATTAAAATGTAAAATCTTAGCGTTAGCCTAAAACCTAGGTAATTACGAAGTGGGCATACATATGATATACGGGGCACTACTAAACAAATGAACCAATTTACATGAGTCTATTTAAAAACCTTGCTGCTGTTAGCAGTATGACATTTATATCACGAATTCTTGGTTTTTTACGAGATGTGCTAATCGCTAGAACTTTTGGTGCAGGTATGGCAACAGATGCTTTTTTTGTTGCTTTTAGAATACCTAATTTATTACGTCGATTATTTGCAGAAGGTGCTTTTTCTATTGCTTTTGTTCCAATCCTTGCAGAATATAAAAATAATAAAACAGCAGAAGAAACGCGCAGCTTAATTGATCATGTTACTCAATTATTAGCTATAGCATTATTTGTAGTGACACTGGTAGGTATTGTAGCTGCGCCTTTGATTATTTATGCCAGCGCACCTGGTTTTTCAGCTAACCCGGAGAAATTTGCTCTAACAGCTGAATTATTACAGATTACCTTTCCTTATATCTTCTTTATTTCACTTGTATCACTGGCCGGTGGTATTTTAAATACATATGGGAAGTTTTTTGTCCCTGCATTAACGCCAGCGTTATTAAATTTATCTTTTATTGCTTGTGCTTTGTGGCTGGCGCCGTTATTAGATCCGCCGATTTTAGCCTTGGCATGGGCGGTATTTATTGGTGGTGTGTTGCAACTTGCGTTTCAAGTTCCTTTTCTTATTCGTATCAAAAGATTTCCACGGTTACGTTTTCGATCAGAAGATCAAGGCGCTTGGCGTGTTCTTAAACAAATGGGACCGGCTGTATTTGGTGTGTCTGTTGGTCAAATCAGCATGTTAATTAACACTATCTTTGCCTCATTATTGGTTAGTGGTAGTGTGTCATGGCTTTATTATGCAGATCGTCTAATGGAATTCCCTGCAGGTCTACTAGGTGTTGCTTTAGGAACAGTGTTATTACCTTCTCTAGCACGCCACTATTCCAGCCATAGCACTGCTAAATACTCGCAATTATTAGACTGGGGCTTACGTCTGACAATATTGCTGACACTCCCAGCTGCATTAGCCTTAGCCTTGTTAGCAACACCACTAATCACAACTTTATTTCATTATGGTGAATTTACAGCTAATGATGTATGGATGACACGTGATGCATTAATTTCATACAGTGTTGGGTTGTTGGGATTAATTTTAGTAAAAGTATTGGCGCCAGGTTTTTATGCCAGACAGAATATTAAAACTCCCGTAAGAATTGCAGTAGTTACGCTTGTCGCGACACAATTAATGAATCTTGCTTTCATCATACCGTTGCAACATGCTGGGCTAGCATTAGCAATTGGCTTGGGGGCTTGCATAAATGCAGGATTGCTTTATTACAAACTACGTAGCCATAAGATTTATCAACCACAGCCAGGGTGGCTAGTTTTTTTTATGAAAATATTAATCGCATTAGCTGTAATGGGAACAACCTTATGGTTTATTAGTGGTAGTGACATTTCCTGGCTAGCCGATTCTGCCTCTAATCGTGCACTTCAATTAACCAAAGTGATTATCATCGGGGCTGCCAGTTATTTTATTGCGCTATGGGTGCTTGGTTTTCGTTTACAAGACTTTACCCTGCAACCTGACTAGTGCCTTGCACGCTAAATAACCAGGAAAATATGGGGGATGCAAAAATTGTCGAGAACAAGGCGAAGAAGCACCGGCATATTGAGCATACGGCAAGTTTCTTCAACGCAGTTATCGGCAATTTGTGCCACAGATTTTCCTGGTTATTTAGCGTGCAAGGTACTAGCATAGAGACAAGACGAGGAACACCTTGTCCTTAGGAACGTGCATGAAATAAATTAGGCAACTAGCTTTGTATTTAAGCCCATCTTCTGCGTTGTGCAAACAGTTACATAGCCGTGCTATGCGCCTGTTTACACGCCTTGAATATGAACATAAATCCTGCGCTAGTTGCCTAATTTATTCCATGCACGTTCCTTATTATTTTAACGAGTTAATAACTGATTTACGGATATCATATTCCTGTCCTTGATTGACAATTGTGAAATCTAAGTTATCTGGGTTTAAATAATTTAGCCCCTGTTCTTTTCCAGCGGCAAGAAAATCATTAATTGCTAGGCTATAAGTTTTATTAGCATCAATCTGGCTGCCATTAATACGCCAAGAACCATTATCATATCGAGTGTTAGCTGATTGTAGATAACCACCAGAACCTTTGTTTTTTAACCCCTGGTTAAGAACTTTTATCAACAAACTGCCTTTAATCTCGGCTAATTGAATATCGCCACCAAAAGGTAATACCCGGATAATATCGTAAACAGTTATTTTTCCTGCAGGTAAAATATCATCAATCCGAATTGAGCCACTGTTGTACAAAGAAAGTTCTGCTTCAGGGTATGGAGTCAACATGCTATTAGCGATCAATTCAGTTAAATTTGTTTGGCCATTTCGCACGCTTGATTCCAAACCATCTAGTGCAACGCTAGTTGTGGTAATCACTTCTTCAGGTTGGAAGCCTTGTTTACGGAAAGCATCAAAAGCAATTGTTACCCATTGATCGACAACTTTTTTTACCGCACTATCTTCAGCTAGTTTGTCATTAATAGGCACAAAAGTAGGTTTAATTTCTGTCTGGCCGGTTACTGGGTCATAATAAAGATCAACAACATAAACTGAACGGACATTGGCATCCCCTTTAAGCAGCGGTGCAAAATTGCCACGCCAGCGTTGATAGTTAATATGTTCATGCCCTCCAAGCAATAATCCAACCTGTGGATATTCTTGCAGTAAGGCAACATCATCTTTAATCGCTTGATGCGTTAAAGCGATAATAAAATCAGTCTTGTCTGCCAGCTGTGCTACTTGTTCGCCAGCTGTAGCCAGCGGATCCGTGTAACGTACATAATCAGGTTTATTTACCGAAAGGGTTAATCCAAACATACCAAGATTAAATGTCTGTCCACTTTTTTTATCAACAATCGGAATAATAATATTTTCTTTAACACCAGTATGACGTTGCCCGTTAATATCAAATACATTACTGGAAACCCAAGTAAATTCAACTTCCTGCATACGTTGATTAAACTGTGCTTCCTTCAGGTCAAATTCATGATTCCCAAAAGTTGCATAATCTAATTTAAAATGATTCAGCACATCAACCATTTGTCTGCCAGCTAAGCGGTCACCGTTATACTTTGCGGTGCCAATTGCCGAAGGGCTAAAAAGGTCACCACCAAGAGTTGTGATGGTATTAGGGTTACGTGTTAACAATTGATTGCGTAATGTCGCTACCCGCGCAATCCCCCCTTCTTTGCCACCACTAACGGGGGTGATTTCATAAATATCATTGAAATGAATAATCGTGACATGAATCCTAGCGTCATCTACAACTGGAATTGTAGTTGTAGAATATACGCTCAGTGAAACCATCAAACATAATGCCAACAGTAAGAAAATTAATTTTTTCATGATATTTTCCTTTGGTTAAACGATTCTAGCTTAAATTTAGATTATTTATCCATCGTCATTCCTGCATGTTTTTAGCTGTAATCCAAGCTGATGTGGATTCCTACTAAAAACATGCAGGAATGACGGGTGGTGTGTTTCATAACAGCTGTGTTTTGCACTGTTTCAATATAATATTTTGTTTTTTAAAAAATGTAAGTCGAATATTAATGGGTACCAATAATACCTATAGCGTAAAAACGCTGCCCATAAATGCTATTTCAGTTAAAATGCCAGGAAACCTAACCAACGGAAATGATTATGCTTCGAATATTGCTTATTGTGCTATTAAGCTTTGCTTTATCGGTAATGGCTGAACCTGATCAACCTGATGATTTAATGCCGTTGCCAGAATTAGATGAGCCACCACCATTACCCCCTGAACTTGAATTAGAACTTGAGCTAGACCCAGATTTAGAACCTCAAATCACAATTATTAAGCAAGGAGAAGATACAGTTGAGGAGTATCGTCTTAATGGTGAACTATATATGATCAAGGTTATTCCTCGTGTCGGTCTGCCATACTATTTGGTTAAAAATAGAGGTTATGGGGCGGATATCCATAGAGGGGATCCTGGCAGCAATATTAGCGTACCTATGTGGAAAATCTTAGAATTTTAATTCCTAGCAAACTTCTACAAATCTGTAATATCATGTGATAATCAATGAATTAATTCTTATTCGGGAATGAAAAGCAAACTAAATTTCATTCTCAGCCTAAAATAGCTGGCAATCTATTTACTTTCCTTCTTTTTAATCATGTCTGTTTTTACGTCTGTTTCTACAAATCAACTTTCTGCTTGGCTACACAATTATTCACTTGGTGATCTAATTGATCTGCGAGGTATTTCATCTGGAATTGAAAATACTAACTATTTTGTTTTTACAACTAAAGGTAAATACGTCCTAACTCTGTTTGAAAAACTACAAGCAGAAGAGCTACCTTTTTACCTAAATCTAATGGCCCATTTATCATCCAATGATATCTCTTGCCCTAAACCAATTCCTACATTAGATAATAAATTACTTGGTGAGTTAAATAATAAACCAGCAAGCATTGTTACATGTTTGCCCGGAGTTTCGTTAACACACCCCACTGCAAATAAGTGTGCCAAATTAGGGGAAACACTAGCAAGAATGCATTTATCTGGGCTATCTTACCCTGATAAAATAGACAACCCTCGTGGATTAAAATGGCAGCAATCTAACGTACCTGAAATTCTACCTTTTATCTCTGCAGAAGAACAAAAATTACTTCAACAAGAACTACAATTCCAAGCTTTATTTCAAACTGATGTATTACCACATGGGATCATTCACGCCGACCTATTTTTAGATAATGTATTATTTGATGGTGATGAAATTGGTGGCATCATTGATTTTTATTTCGCTTGTCATGATAGCTTATTGTATGACCTGGCGATTGTTGTCAATGACTGGTGTATTACTGAAGATAAGATGTTAGAAACAGCACGCGTAGGTGCTCTACTGCAAGCTTATCATCAAGTTCGCCCATTAACCGCAGTAGAACATCAAGCCTGGCCAACAATGCTGCGTGCCGGCGCATTACGTTTTTGGTTATCACGCTTAATTGATTATCATATTCCTCGTCCTGGGGAGCTAACATATGCCAAAGATCCTGTGCATTTTAGAGAGATCCTTAGAAATCATGTAACAAACCAATATGAACTTATGCGTCTTTGGGTCTAGTCAAAATCAGGCCCGCGTTAATATATAAAACGTACCTTCAGGTTACGCAAAACTACCAGCATAACTGGCTATACTGAAGATTTTGTGATTGAATATCACACAAAGATAACCTGGATTATTCCCTGAACCAACTACGAAACACATATGAAATAACTTTAAAGCTAGTTGCTCAAGTTACTTTATATATGTTCTCAAAGTCTAACTGGAGACAAAAAATGGAATTTCGGAAAGTTAAAGCCAAAAATGGCTGGCAATGGATTATCAGCGGATTTTATCAATTTCGCAGTACGCCGTTAGGGTGGATCATATTAGTATTCACGCTACTTATGATTGCATTAACGCTGGCGTTAGTGCCATTGATGGGGCAATTTATTTTCACTCTTATTTCGCCAGTATTCCTTGCTGGAATTATGATGGGATGTCGCGATATGGAACAAGGTAAGCGCCTACAAATGTCACATTTGTTTGCCGCTTTTAAAACTAAGAATGTCGCATCATTAATTACCATTGGCGGTATTTATTTAATCGGCCAAGTATTAATTGTTGGTGTTGTCATGATGATTGGTGGCGCAGTAATGACCGACATGCTGTTTTATGGTAAACGTGTTGATGAAAGTGAGTTAATGGCGGTTATGGATAATATGCTAAGCGCCACATTAGTTGCACTATTGCTCTCTCTACCATTGATGATGGCTGCATGGTTTTCACCGCTTCTAGTAGCCTTTCACGATATGCCTCCGGTCTTGGCGATGAAACGAAGTTTCTATGCTTGCCTAAGAAATTTCATCCCGTTTCAATTATATGGCTTTACCTTAATAATCTTAGCTGTACTTGCTTCACTACCTTGGGGACTAGGTTTAATCATATTGATTCCTACTATTTTCACTTCAATTTATGCAAGCTACAAAGATATCTTTCTGTCTGAAACAATTACTATTAAGGAAGAGAATCCTGAGGTTAGCTATCCTAAAGATGTAGTATGGGCCAATAAAGAAGAAGAGCAGCAGCCGGCCACATCAACTGATACCAACAAAGTTAAGTGCGCTCACTGTGACACACTAATTGCCAAAATTGATGCTATAGATGACAAAGGAAACTATTTTTGTAGCGATGAACATCGACAACAATATCAACCATCAACTGAAAACAACGAGAAGTAGGACATAATAATGCTACAAACAAAAACGCAAGTTAACTATACCCGACCATTCATACTACTTGCCATAATAGCGTTGCTATCATTAACGTTAGTATCCAATAGCCTTGCTAACGATGAAATTGAGTTTTTTAAATCAGCTTTTTCAGGTAAGCCAGAGACAATCAATCAACTATTAGAAAAAGGTCTTGATCCTGATCTACAAAATGAGGAAGGTTTCACTGTATTAATTGTCGCAGCTCAATTTGGTCATACAGATATTGCTAATATTTTGCTAGAAAAAAATGCTAATCCTGATTTGCAAAATGAAGGTGGCACGACAGCGCTTATTGTCGCAGCTAAAAATGGTCATACAACAACTGTTGCAGCGTTATTGGAAAAAAATGCTAACGTCAATCTGCAAACTAATGATGGTATTAGTGCATTAATGGTTGCCGCGATGAGCGAGCACACCATGATTGTTGATGCTTTATTAGAAAAAGGTGCAGATACCAATCTGCAAACTAAAGATGATGTCACCGCACTAATGGTTGCATCCTTAGGTGGCCATACTGCAATAGTTGAAAAATTACTAGTAAAAGATACTAATATCAATACGCAAGCCAAAGATAAAACAAGCGCTTTATATATGGCCGCCCAGAACGGGCATGCTGACATTGTTGAGGCATTATTGGCAAACGGTGCTACCACAGATATTAGGGCAATCAATGGTAATAGTGCATTATATATTGCGGTTCAAAACGGGCATATAGAAGCAACCAAGGCATTATTAAACAAAGATATAAATGTTGATTTGCAAGATAAGAATGAAGCTAGCCCATTAATTCTTGCGGCCCTATATGGTTATAACGAAATTATTGATGTGCTTTTAGATAAAGGAGCCTACGTTGATTTACAAGCAAGAAATGGTTTTACCGCACTGATATTAGCTGCTCAAGGTGGTCATACCGCTATTGTTAATAGTTTGCTAGAAAAAAATGCCAGTATTGACTTGCAAAATAATGATGGCATTACTGCGCTAATGTGGGCGGCGTTACATAGTCATGAAGATACTGTTGCATTACTATTAGAAAAAGGTGCTGATCCAACAATATTAAGTGAAAGTGACAAGACTGCTTTAGATATTGCAAAAGATCCAGGGATTGTTAAATTGCTGGAAGCTGCTATAAAGAAATAAAAAAACATAAATGGCCATACATATAATCTACAGCAAGTAATTACGCACAGGGCGTGTATGGCCATTTTTTGCAAGATCTAAGAAATACAATGACTAGTATCTTGCACACGCTAAATAACTAGGAAAATCTGTGGCAAGAATTGCCGATAATTGTGTTGAAGAAACTTGACGTATACTCAATATGCCTGCGTTTCTTTGCCTTGTTCTCGACGACTCTTGCAACTCCCCATATTTTCCTGGTTATTTAGCGCACAAGATACTAGAGAGCTTATTAGCTTGATTAGGCAATAAGAAATTCTTTGTTGGCATTATTAATATTTGGTAAAAGTGACTAACAGCCAAGCTATCTCGACTTAAATTGGTAACCAGCAAGTATAGTTTAAAAGCTGTTATTGTTCTTTGGCCAGTGATAATACTTTACGTATCGTTTCCAAGGAAAAACCTCGGTTAATTAAAAATCGTGTTTGTTTGTTACGTGTTTTAATATCAATAGGTAAGTTGCCAAATTTTTTTTGCCATACAGCATAGGCTGCATCTAATTCTGTTTCTTTAAGTTCAGGCAATATCGCATCAATAATATGCCCATCAATACCTTTTTCTTTTAATTCATATACGATGCGTTGGTGACCAAACTTGCATCGACGGTTTCGTATTGTTTGTTCTACTACACGCTGAGCTGACAAATAACCCTGTTGCTCTAATTTATCTAATACCGCTGGTAATTCTTCTACAATTGATGTTGTTGAGCTAACCATCAACTTTTTTGCTAACTCTTTGCGAGAATATTCCCGTCGTGCCAGATAATTTAAAGCGCGTGTCGTTAGAGTGGCTTCAGTTGTTGTCACTGTGTTTTCTTAGTTTTATCGTCTTTAGTAGTTTTAGCCTGGTCATCGATACCAACTGCGTCACGAATTTTTTGTTCAATTTCTTGTGCCATTTTTGCATGTGTTTTTAGGTATTCGCGCACATTATCTTTTCCCTGGCCAATCTTTTCTCCTTTATACGCATACCAGGCACCTGATTTATCAATTAATTTATGTAACACACCAAGTTCTATGATCTCGCTTTCGCGAGAAATACCTTCACCATAGAGGATATCAAATTCAGCTTTTTTGAATGGTGGCGCAACTTTATTTTTAACAACTTTTACCCTAGTTTCATTGCCAATTATCTCGTCACCTTTTTTAATTGATCCGGTACGACGAATATCTAAACGAACTGAAGCATAAAATTTTAGTGCATTGCCACCGGTTGTAGTCTCAGGATTACCAAACATGACACCAATTTTCATACGTATTTGGTTAATAAATATCACCATGGTATTACTACGTTTAATATTCGCGGTTAACTTACGTAACGCCTGCGACATTAGTCTTGCGTGTAGCCCCATTTGTGGGTCACCCATCTCACCTTCAATTTCCGCGCGAGGTGTTAGTGCAGCAACAGAGTCAATTACTACTACATCAATTGAGCTAGAGCGAACTAACATGTCAGTAATTTCTAATGCTTGTTCGCCGTTGTCTGGCTGAGAAATTAATAATTCTTGCACGTTAACACCAATTTTCTGGGCATATTGTGGGTCCAGCGCGTGTTCTGCATCTATAAACGCGGCAGTACCTCCTATCTTTTGCATTTCTGCAATAACTTGTAGCGTAAGTGTTGTTTTGCCTGATGACTCAGGTCCGTAAATTTCAATCACACGTCCTCTAGGCAGTCCACCAACACCTAATGCAATATCAAGCCCTAACGATCCAGTAGAAACAACTTGAATATCATTGGCAACATCATTCGCACCAAGGCGCATAATTGAGCCTTTGCCGAATTGTTTTTCAATTTGAGAAAGGGCTGCGGTTAATGCTTTACTTCTGTTTTCATCCATGTTTTTTTCCTGTTTAAATTTTTTATTAAGTTTATTGCATAACCAATATGGTAATAATGATCAGGATAATTTTTTTTATGCATGTCCAGTGCAAAGTTGTTGGCAAGGTGTAGATAAAAGTTCATCGCTTCTAGCAAAAAATTCGAGTATCTGGCTTGCCTGCGATATAATTGGCGAATGTGACTATTAAAAATAGGTATTAAGTGCTGTTGCTGTGTACGATTGATACTACGCCAGTTTAATCAAGTTTAGCTGGGTATATATATAAACTTTGTGATTATGCTGTAGTTGTTTAATCTGAAATTTATAGCAAGATTGACTGGCTGCTTGCGCAATATGCAAATAACAACTATTTGTGCGCATACTTGATTAACTAAACTAAATATAAGAGGAAATTATTATCAGAGTTATTTTACTAGGTGGCCCTGGTGCTGGAAAGGGTACACAGGCTAATTATATTCGGGAATATTTTAATATTCCACAAATTTCTACCGGTGATATGCTGCGTAGCGCTGTTAAAGCTGAAACAGAGCTCGGTGTTATGGCAAAAAAAATAATGGATGTGGGAGGGTTAGTTTCCGATGAAATTATTATTAATTTAGTTAAAGCAAGAATAACGCAGGCTGATTGTGATAAAGGCTTTCTATTAGATGGTTTTCCTCGCACTATTCCACAGGCTGATGCAATGAAACAAGCTGGGATAAATGTTGACGCGGTTATTGAAATTAATGTCGCTGATGATGAAATTGTTAAACGCTTATCGGGACGTAGAGTGCATCTGTCTTCTGGTCGTGTTTATCACGTAGATTATAATCCGCCACAGATAGCTGACGTAGATGATGAAACAGGTGAAGCGTTGATACAGCGTGATGATGATAAAGAAGATACCGTAATTAAACGACTGCAGATATATCATGATCAAACTGAGCCACTAATTGATTATTATTCAAAATGGTCTGCTACTGGAGAAAATAATGCACCTAGCTATGCAAGAATAATTGGTGTAGGGACTGTCGAGGAGATTCGTGATCGTATTTTTACCGTATTAAAATAAATGTAAATGGTATAGAAGATTCAGATGGCAGTTTATCACCTTGAATTTAAAAGTAATACAGTTATTATATTGATAGTAACTTAATCAATAAGGAGAAGAAATATGGCAGGAAAAAATGCATTTTATGCGCAATCAGGCGGTGTTACCGCAGTTATTAATGCCTCTGCGGCAGGCATTATAGAAACAGCACGTAAGAATTCAGACAAAATAGCTAAAGTATATGCTGGTCGTAATGGTATTATCGGCGCCCTTACTGAGGATTTGATTGATACTAGCGAAGATTCTGCTGCAGCAATTAGTGCATTACGCCATACTCCATCCGGTGGTTTTGGTTCTTGTCGTTATAAGTTAAAGGGGATTGAACAAAATCGGCGTGAGTATGAACGCTTGATAGAAGTGTTTAAAGCACATGATATTGGTTATTTTTTCTACAATGGCGGTGGTGATTCTGCTGACACTTGTCTTAAAGTATCACAAATATCTGATACCCTCGGTTATCCAATTCAGGCTATACATGTGCCAAAAACAGTTGATAATGATTTGCCGATAACAGATTGTTGTCCAGGTTTTGGTTCGGTAGCAAAATATATTGCAGTTTCTACTCGTGAAGCAAGCTTTGATGTGGCGAGTATGTCAAAAACTTCAACAAAAGTTTTCGTTCTTGAAGTGATGGGTCGTCATGCCGGATGGATTGCAGCAGCTGGTGGCTTGGCTTCTAGTAAGGATTGTGAAATTCCTATTGTTATTCTGTTTCCTGAAATAACTTTTAATAAAGAAAAATTCTTGGCTAAAGTAGATGGCTATGTCAAGAAGTATGGTTATTGTTCAGTTGTTGTCTCGGAAGGTGTTCAGGGAGAGGACGGTAAATTTCTTGCAGATCAGGGACTACGTGACGCTTTTGGGCATGCTCAATTAGGTGGAGTTGCGCCGGTTGTGGCAAATATTGTCAAGGATGGTTTAGGGCTTAAATATCACTGGAGTGTAGCAGATTATCTGCAGCGTGCTGCGCGTCATATTGCTTCAAAAACAGATGTGGAACAGGCTTATGCTATGGGTGAAGCTGCTGTTGAATTTGCTGTTGCTGGGCATAATTCAGTGATGCCAACAATAGATCGTCAATCTAATTCTCCATACAGTTGGAAAGTTGGTATGGCTAAGCTTTCCGATGTTGCCAATGTTGAAAAAATGATGCCTGAGAATTTTATTTCAGAGGATGGTTTCGGCATCACCGATGCTTGTCGTGAGTATCTTGCGCCACTTATTGCAGGTGAAGATTACCCTCCGTATAAGGATGGGTTACCTGATTATGTGCGACTGAAGAATGTAGCCGTTGGTAAAAAACTGGATGATTTTAAGTTATAACCAGCAGATATCTAGGTAATATTAAGTTAATAGTAAGATGTATAAAATATGTCGCTAAATTTGGAGTTTTGTTTCATTCGCATATAGAATAACAGCTTGTTGTATTTTAGTTTTTAACCTAGATCATGCAAGTGATCATGCATATAGTGTGTAACAAATTGTTCCATAGAGTGAATTTTATTCTGTATGGAATACTCGTTGATATTTCTAAAGAATAAAGTTTGCTATATGGAACAATCTGTTGTGCAAAATGTGTATGATCACTTGCAGTGATCTAGGTTTAGTAACGTATTCAATGTGGAATTATTTTAGGCCAGAATTTCACATGTGTTTTCGGTGGTCTGACTTTAATTGGAGTTTTTTATGGTTAGCGGTATAACTATCGTATTGGGGAGTGCCATTCTGGCCCTGATATTCAGCGGTATATGGATCAAAGGTATCTATGAAAAACCTGCTGGCAATCAGCGTATGCAAGACATCGCTGCTGCCATACAAGAGGGCGCAACAGCTTATCTAAACCGCCAGTATACAACGATTGGTGCAGTTGGTTTTGTGTTGTTTTTAGCCATTGGTATGGCACTAACCTGGGATACTGCTTTTGGTTTTGCATTAGGAGCTGTTTTATCAGGTGTTGCAGGTTACCTTGGTATGAGTGTATCTGTGAAGTCGAATGTACGTACTGCAGAAGCAGCGCGTCATGGATTGAATGCAGCTCTTGATGTTGCATTCCGCGGTGGTGCTGTAACAGGTATGCTGGTAGTAGGATTGGGGCTGCTTGGTGTCGCAGGATACACAGCGTTCTTGTTCAGTGGCGCAGGTCCAGATGATGTTGCCAGTGATGTCATTAAACCGTTGATTGGATTTGCTTTTGGTGGTTCGCTTATTTCAATTTTTGCGCGTCTTGGTGGTGGAATTTTCACCAAAGGTGCGGATGTTGGTGCGGATTTAGTTGGTAAAGTAGAAGCTGGTAGTCCTGAAGATGACCCACGTAATCCAGCGGTTATTGCTGATAATGTTGGTGACAATGTTGGCGATTGCGCAGGTATGGCAGCTGACTTGTTTGAAACCTATGCGGTAACAATTATCGCCACCATGTTATTGGGTGCTTTGTTGTTTTCAACTGATACTGGAAACGCCATTATGTATCCACTAATGTTAGGTGCGGCTTCAATTGTTGCTTCTATTATTGGTTGCTATTATGTCAAAATGAGTGATGGTGGCACTATCATGGGTGCACTATATCGTGGATTAATTGTGGCTGGTGGTATTGCATTGCTTGCTTTTCTTCCAGTTACAGTTTGGTTTATGGGTGATATGACTCTTATCCTTGCTGGCAGTGAAGTCACTGGTGGTAATTTAATCATGCGTGTGTTTGCTGCTTCTGCGATAGGTCTTGTGTTGACGGGTGTGATGGTTGTAATTACTGAATACTACACTTCAACCGATTATCCGCCGGTACAGCATATTGCTGAATCATCAACTACTGGGCATGGTACTAATATTATTTCTGGTTTAGGTGTTTCAATGCGTGCTACTGCTGCACCTGTATTAATGATTTGCCTTAGTATTTTACTAGCCTACTCATTAGCTGGTCTTTATGGAATTGCGATTGCGGCAACTTCTATGCTTTCCATGGCAGGTATTATCGTTGCCTTAGATGCTTATGGTCCGATTACTGATAATGCTGGTGGTATTGCAGAAATGGCTGAAATGCCTGAATCAGTTCGTGCTGTTACTGATCCATTAGATGCTGTTGGTAATACAACTAAAGCTGTAACTAAAGGTTACGCCATTGGTTCTGCTGGTTTAGCTGCACTAGTACTATTTGCTGACTATACGCATGGATTAGAGCATGCAGGTCATATGGTGACATTTGACCTGTCAAATCATATGGTTATTATTGGTCTCTTTATTGGCGGTTTGATTCCATATTTATTTGCTGCGATGTCAATGGAAGCTGTTGGACGTGCAGCTGGTTCAGTAGTTATTGAAGTACGTCGTCAGTTTAAGGAAATTCCTGGAATTATGGAAGGAACAGCTAAACCAGATTATTCAAGAGCTGTTGATATGCTAACCAAGTCAGCAATTAAAGAAATGATGGTTCCTTCTCTATTGCCGGTATTAATTCCTGTGTTAGTTGGTGTGTTCTTAGGTGCACAAGCTTTGGGTGGTGTACTAATGGGATCCATTGTTACTGGTTTATTCCTGGCAATTTCAATGACCACTGGTGGTGGCGCTTGGGATAATGCTAAGAAGCATATTGAGGATGGTTATTTTGGTGGTAAGGGTAGCGAAGCTCATAAAGCTGCTGTTACTGGTGACACTGTTGGTGATCCATATAAGGATACAGCTGGTCCAGCAATTAACCCGCTAATTAAGATTATCAATATTGTGGCATTAATGATAATTCCATTATTGTAATTATTCTTAGAAAATAAAAAAGCACACCAATTTTGTTGGTGTGCTTTTTTTATTGGTTATTGATGAATTTAAGATAATTATTTCCTGTAAATGGCAAGAAATACCTCCACCTTGTTGACACTATTTAGTTTCAGATCCCACCTTAAACCATGCAAGGTTGGCATGTAATTTTACAACTTCTCCAACGATAATAAGAGTGGGTGGCCGCAAGTTAGCGGATTTAGTTAACCCAGGAAGTGTTTCTAGAGAGCCTGTTATAACCTGTTGCTGTTGAGTGGTTCCTTGTTGAATTATCGCTGCAGGGAGGGTAGAAGATAATCCATGTGCGATTAATTGTTGGCATAAAACAGGTAACCCAAGTAGTCCCATGTAAACAACAACTGTTTGATGTGGTTTAGCAAGTGTGGTCCAGTCTAAATCTAGACTATCGTTTTTAAGGTGTCCTGTTACGAAGATACATGATTGTGCATAATCGCGGTGCGTAAGTGGAATGCCAGCATAAGCTGCCACACCAGATGCTGCTGTGATACCAGGTACTACTTGAAATGGGATATGATGGCTAGATAAAGTTTCAATTTCTTCTCCTCCACGGCCAAAAATAAAGGGGTCTCCACCTTTCAGTCTTAATACACGTTTGCCTTCTTTTGCAAGCCGCACTAGTAAATTATTAATAGACTCCTGTGGTAAAGTGTGCTTGTTACGTTCTTTTCCGACGTATATCTGAGTGGCATCACGACGGACCATATTCAGAATTTCGGGTGAAACCAAACGGTCGTAGATTACAACGTCAGCTTGTTGCATTAAATGCATAGCACGAAAGGTAAGTAAATCTGGGTTTCCTGGTCCGGCTCCAACTAGATAAACTTCTCCACTTGGAGGGGTATCTATTTCGCTATTGAGTGCTTGTGTTAGATAGTCTTTAGCAGCTTGATCCTTACCTGAAAATACCATTTCAACAAATTGACTGTGAAAAATTTTCTCCCAGAATAATCTACGATTCTTGCGGTGGGAAAAATGCTGTTTTACCTGTTCACGAAAATTAGCCGCATAGTTTGCTAAGCGGCTATATGCCTCAGGTATAACAGTTTCTAAATGGGCACGAAGCAATCTTGCTAGAACTGGTGATTTACCACTGCTAGATATAGCAATGATTATTGGTGAACGATCTACAATTGCCGGCATAATAAATGAACACAAATCAGGATTGTCAACTACATTTACTGGGATATGTCTTGATTTTGCGGCAAAATAAACCTTTTCATTAATTAATTGGTTATTTGTCGCGGCAATAACTAAAGATATTTCGTCTAACTGTTCAGGTTGAAAATCACAAGAAAGATAAGTGATGTTTTTATGCGGTAACTGTTCAGTTATTATTCTATCAAGTGTTGGCGCAACAATTTTAATGTATGCGTCAGCTTGTAACAATAATCGTATTTTACGCGCGGCTACTTTCCCTCCACCAACTACCAGGCAGTTTTGTTTTTCTATTTTGATAAATATTGGTAAATAATCCATTTGTTATTATATATTAGCTTTGTTTGGCACAATAAAAATTATTAACAGGCTTGTTTAATCGTGATGTGGTCTAATAATTCTGGCTACCCACTTAAGACTGGACATTTTGACATGTTTATTCTTGAAATCAATAGGCGTGCCAGTAATTAGCTTTACTGGAGTTGGTAGCCGATTTTATTAAATAGAACTATTGGTATAATTCGTACTTTATCCTTGAAATAATCAACTGAATGATCTATGTAGAACTTTATTACATATTTTATTTAGTTGACTAAACCGTACTCATGAAAATAATAGAACGATATATTACGCGTGAATTGTTGATTCCATTCACAGTGGTACTTGTTATTCTGACTGGATTATTTGCCAGTTTCAGTAGTGCACGGTTCTTGGCAGGTGCAATTACTGAAACACTTGGCTTTGCCGCTATGATTAATCTGGTACTACTTAAAACGCTTATTGCATTAGAAGTATTAGTTCCAATTGCACTTTATGTGGCCGTTATTATAGGATTAGGTCGACTAAATAAAGATCAAGAAATGAATGTATTACGTTCTGTTGGTATAAGCAATGGGCGTATTATTCTGATAGTACTAATGGTTGCTATACCAATTGGTATCCTCAGTGGCATACTATCTATTTATGCGCGTCCTTGGGCGTATGCAGAAAGTTATATTTTAGATGCGCAAGCAGAGGCAGAGTTGAATACTAACCGATTGCAAGCAGGGCGTTTTTATGGTGCTGATAATAGTGGGCGTGTTGTTTATGTTAGAGATAAAGATGAGCCAGATAAACGAATGCAACACATGTTTCACTATATTAGAAAGGATGGTAAGAGTGAAATTATTATCGCCAAAGAAGCTCAACAACTGAAATTAACTGCACAATTGCAGCCACAAATAGAATTGTCGGAAGGTTATCTTTATCAACTAAGTCATACTGTAAATAAAGACAGTATGATTAAGTTTGATAAACTAATTTATTTTATTGATGATGAAAACAATGTTGTTAATTATCGCCGTAAAGCAGCAACTACCAGGCAGCTATGGAATTCAGATCAACCACGTGAAATTGCTGAATTACAATGGCGACTCTCACGTCCAATTGCGACGGTCTTACTAGCATTGATTGCAATTTCATTCACGCGAACTGCACCACGCCAAGACAAGGGTGATAAAACTTATTTTATTGCAGCAATGGTTTTTGCAATTTATTATAACTTAAGTGGTCTGGCGCAAACTTGGGTAGAACAAGGTGTTGTTAACAGCATACCCGGTATTTGGTGGTTATATTTACTTATTCTTATCCTACTTAGTTTGTCATTGTCTGAATCTATTCAAAGAAAAATTTTTCGCCAGTGACTATTATTTATCGTTATATTGCATGGCAGGTTTGTATCGGCCTAATCATTGCAACCGCTGTATTGTTACCATTATTTAGTTTTTTTGATTTATTAGATCAACTTAATGATGCGGGCAAAGGAACCTACGCTGTTAGTGATGCCTTTCTTTACACCGCGATGCTATTGCCACGAAGATTTATACAAATCGCACCATTTATTGCCTTGTTAGGAACTGTTTCAGCACTAGGTCGATTAGCGGTTAATTCAGAACTAGTTGCTTTAAGAGTTGCCGGTGTTTCACCGCTACGTATTAGTCTAATCCCACTTAGTGTTGGATTTATTTTACTAATTTTTATTGGTCTATTAGAACAATTTGTCGCTCCACAGCTACAACAGAAAGCAATTTCATACCGCGCTGTTGCACTAGGACAAACTGCTGAACTAGGTAGAAACCTAGGTATTTGGAGTAGAAACGAGCAAAATATCCTACGTATTGGTAACATGATACATGCTAAAAAAGCGGCTGATATTGAAATATTGCATCTTGACAAAGATGGTCTATTGTTAATACATACACATGCTCAATTTGCAGATATTATCAATGATAAGCTTTGGCAGCTCACAAACGTTACAGTCAGAACATTCACCAAGCAACAAATCTTTTCAACGTATGCAAATTCTGTTCATTGGCAATCGTTCTTGAATCCAGGTGATATTGCAACCTTAACTAAATCGCCAGAAAGTCTCTCACCTGTTGAATTATACAAACATGTTGAATTTTTACGGGAAACTGGTCAAGAAGCGGATTCTTATGCCTTGGCTTTATGGCGCAAGGTAGGTAGTGCAATAATGACTCTTGCAATGCTACTACTTGCTATTCCATTTATATTTGGGTCAATACGTGCTGGCCTTGGCAATAAACTAGTTTTCGCATCTATTACAGGGATTATTGTTTATTTAACCGATCAGATTATTGCAAATGCAGGCTTAATTTTAAATTTAAATCCTGCAGTTGTTGCGCTTCTACCTGGGTTAGTTATTATATTGTTTGCTTATCTCTGGTTACGGCGTATTTTTTAGGGAATATCTTACTACAACCTGTTATTTATTGAATTAATTGTAAAGTTTAATGTAGTATAGGTCCGAAAATTATACCCTTTGAGTGACAGCGGTATTAATGTACAGTTAGTTACATTTTAAGTTTAATTTATGGAGATCTCTGGTGACACTTATACTAATTACCGATGACTCAAAGTTTCAGCGGAATATTGTTCGGAACACTTTACAAAAAGCTGGCTATGAAACAGTAGAAGCTGTTAATGGAAAAGAAGCCTTGATAGCGATTGAAGAACATCAACCAGATGCGATGAGCCTTGATCTTTTGATGCCAGAACTAGATGGATTCGGTGTTCTCGAAGCAATGAAAAATAAAAATATGAAAATACCAGTTGTGGTTTGTTCTGCTGATATCCAAGAAACAACTAAAAAGAGATGTATAGAACTTGGTGCAACTGGGTTTATTAATAAACCATTGAAACCAGATTCTCTTGAGCGTCTTATTAGTATTTTAAAATCTAAGTCAATCTAGCATGTTATGGAATTAAATGAATTTCAACATGATGCATTAACTGAAATTGTTAATATTGGTGTAGGACAAGCAGCCAGCGTATTAAATGACATGCTTGAAAGTCATGTTACTTTGCGTGCACCGCAGATACATGTTTACAGTCCTGCTGATGCAAAAGATGGGAATAAAAAGTTTGGAGATGAACCATTGTCTTCTGTCATGATGGGTTTTAATGGTTCTTTAGCAGGTAAAATTTCCCTTATTTTCCCTCCGGAGAGTGCTTTGAAATTGGTTTTGCTATTAACTGGAGAAGATCAAGACTCAACAGATCTGGATTCCCTGAAAACAGGTACACTAAATGAAGTTGGTAATATTTTATTAAATGGAGTAATGGGTGCAATAGCTAATACCTTAGATAGCCATATTGATTTTACAATTCCTATCTATACTGAAAATACAATAAGTAATATTATCATTGATGAAGCGCCTAGAGATGGTGCCATTGTTCTAGCAACGGTTATGTTTAATGTTAAGGCACATAAGATTGAAGGTGACATTCTTATTCTTTTTGAGGTCGACTCATTAAGTTCTTTACTTAACGCACTAGATCATTCTAATTGTAAATCATAAATTCAAGTTTATTCGTCATGATAGAACCAACTGATTTAGATTTAACACTGCTGGATCATATACCAATGGGGTTTTTTGTCCTTGATGGAGACATGCGGGTACATTTCTGGAATAAATTACTTGAAGGATGGACTAATATTAAACAAATTCAAATTGTTGGAAAAAAAATAACTGAATTCTATCCTCATTTTGATTTGCCTAAATATTCAAAACGAATTCAATCTGTGTTGCGAGGCGGTTCACCGACTGTATTTTCTTCACAATTGCATCAATTCATTATTCCAATCTATCAACAAAATGGTGAGAAAAGAACCCAACATACAACGGTAACATCCATTCAGCATGAATATTTAGGAACCTTAGCATTATTTGCTATTCAAGATGTAACCGACTTAAGTTGTAGCATGAAAAAATATCGTAGGATGCGTGACCAAGCTTTAAATGAGATAGAAGAACGTAAAAAAATAGAACTTACCTTAATAAAAGAAAAAGATAAAGTTGAAGTCTTTGCAGCCAAATTAAAATTATTATCGACGATTGATAGTCTTACAGAAATTCTAAACCGACGAGGTTTTGATGAATATTTAACTAAAGAATATCGTAGGGCGATACGTGAAAAGAAGCCTATTTCTTTGATAATGATTGATATTGATTTCTTTAAAAAATTTAATGATACTTTTGGTCATCAAGCTGGTGATGACTGTTTAAGAATTGTTGCACAGAAGCTACAAAGCATCACCAGAAGTTCTGGAGACATGTTAGCTCGATATGGTGGTGAAGAATTTGCTATTATTCTGCCAGATACTACTTTACACAGTGCAATTACGATTGCTAACCGAAATCGCATAAGTATTGAAAAATTGGCTGTTAAAATTCCATTTGTCGATAAAATTCAAACCATAACTATTAGCTCTGGTGTATCTTCTATTGTTCCTGATGGCTCTTCAAACGAAGAGACATTAATAAAAACTGCTGATTTAGCTTTATATCAGGCTAAATTAGATGGTCGCAATCTGGTGGTATCAAAAACAGTATTACGAAATGAATCAAGTATATTACAATAATTATTTCACAAAGTTGCTGAAACAACTATATAGCTAGTCTGTGTTTGTTTCAATCCTTTGTTCTTGATGAAAATTATTACATCATTAAATCTGCAGTTATGATTGCGCGAAGTATATATAACCCAGTACGTTAGAATAACTATTCTCAAGCAGCTTCCTAAAAAAACACTATTGTTAGCCCAATTGTTTACAAATTAATTAATAAATGTCAGAAAAAAAAATTTCTTTTGTTGATCTGGTGCGTATTGAGCAGTTACGCCATATCGAAACAAATAAAGGTGAAACTTTATCATATGTCAGCGTAGAAGATATGGAGCATACCAGCAATATAAATTTTGAACATACAGTTTTCACTCAGCATCTTTCTACGCGTGCAAAACGTTTAATAAAATATAATGCATTGGCCAAACCATTATTGCATCCACAGCAACAATTTGACCGTGCCAGCAAATATTCTTTAATAATCGCAGCTATTCTAGGTGGACTTGCTGCGGGCCATGCAGTTGGCGAATCCGCTACATTAAATATCTATTGGTTACTAGTAGTTTTATTAGGTTTTAACTTACTATCAATAGTTTTATGGGTGATAGGTATTAGCTTTAATTTGCAAGGTTTAAGTTCAGGTATCGCAGCACAATTGGCAAGCTGGTTACCTTATAGAAACAAAGGAAATAACACTATAGAGTCAATTTCCTCGCGTGCATGGTATGAAAGTTGTTTAACTGGCCGTATTGGTAAATGGCGCATTAGTGTATTAACCCATAAATTTTGGTTAACTTATTTAATTGCTGGTTTAATCATGTTAATACTGTTGATGATTGCCAAACAGTACAATTTTATTTGGGGAACAACACTATTATCTGAAAATAGCTTACCTGAATTCACCTATATTATGTCAATACCAATGGAATACCTAGGTCTGATTGCGCCAGATAGCAATCAAATTGCAGCCAGCAGAATTGGTATTGGTGCGCAAGATATCGAAGCACGAGGTGCCTGGGCCAGATTTCTACTTGGAGCTTTATTACTTTATGGAGTGTTCCCCCGTATTACGCTACTTCTAATCTCATCATTAATGCAAAAACTGGCTGAAAGAAATTTTAAGCTGGATTTTTATTTGCCATACTTCATAGAGCTACGTCAACGCCTGATGTCTCCTGAAGTTAAAACTAAGGTAATTGATGCAGACCCACTAGTACTAAAGAAGCGGCGTGTTAACACATCACCCCCACCATCTATTAATAATGGTATCCCTGCAAATGCACAGGCGATTGGAATTGAGCTTGATGATCAAACTATTTGGCCTGATGCAATCATTTGTCATAGCAATGTTATTGACATGCAGTCATTTGATGACACTTTAGATGCTATTAAAAAATTTAATAGTTCATCAATACTGATTGGTGTTACCGTCAATCGATTGCCGGATAGAGGTGTACAAAGAACCATCAAAGATTTGATTGCAAGTACTAACAAGGAGCCATGGTTAATACTGCTACAAAAACCAACCACAGGCCCTGTCGCTAATGCACGTAAACTTGCTTGGTTTAGGTTAGCAGAAGCTAGCGGGATTTCTGCAGAACATGTTATTTCTCAATGAAGGTTTATTTTTGGTGGGTGAAGCTGGCCGATAAGCCGGGTTTTGTCGTGGACAGTCATTCATCTAGGCATATTGTTACCAATATGCTCAAGCAACCTACCCGCAGACTCAGCGAGCCGCATCAAAGCCTGCCTATTTGGTTTTGCTCCGGATGGAGGTTGCCGCGTTTCACCGTAACTAAATACGCTCGTCTCTGTGGCCCTATTCCTCACCTCACGGCGGTCGGTCATTAGCCGACACCCTGCTCTATGGAGCCCGGACTTTCCTCCCCTCATTTCCCATTACTAGAAAATAAGCGGCGACTGCCTGGCCAGCTTCAAGCAGATGCTACCATTAAGCAGCATCGCTTGCATTGTTTAATTCAACTAACTCATTGCTTTTATACAGCCAAAATCCAAAAGTTCTTTTTACTGCCTTATCTTTCATCATCTAGGCCCTATTTGATAGCCTAATTCCCGATAAGCTTTAAATTGTTTTTCGTCAAAAAATTGATCGGCGGTGCTTTCATTTGGAAAATCTACATGATTAACTTTGTTTACGCAATTGCGGAAATAAGATTACATCTCGGATACTAGGGCTGTCGGTTAACAACATAACCAAACGATCTATACCAATCCCTTCGCCCGCTGTTGGTGGCAAACCAAATTCTAATGCGCGAATATAATCAGCATCATAATGCATTGCTTCACTATCGCCCGATTCTTTAGCTTTGACTTGTTCTTGGAAGCGTGCAGCTTGGTCTTCGGGATCATTTAATTCAGAGAAACCATTAGCAATTTCACGCCCAGCAATATAAAGCTCGAAACGATCGGTTATCTCAGGATTATTATCATTACGTCGTGCAAGTGGCGATACTTCTGCTGGATAATCAATAATAAATGTTGGCTCAAGCAATAAATGTTCAGTGGTTTCGTCAAATAATGAAAGTTGTAGCCCACCAACACCATCATGTGTATGTATTGTTACTCCTAATGTTTGTAATTTATCTGCCAAGAAATTATGATCACTAAGTTGCGCATCAGTATACTCAGGGTGAAATTTTTGAATCGCCTGCGTAATAGTTAAACGCTGAAATGGTTGTGCAAAATCAATTATCTGTTCTTGGTAAGTTACTTGACTAGTACCGAGAACTTTAGTCGCAACTTCACGTAACATTTTCTCAGTAAGATCCATTAAATAACAGTAATCCTGATAGGCTTCATAGAATTCCAGCATAGTGAATTCTGGGTTATGTCTGGTAGAAATACCTTCATTTCTAAAATTACGGTTAATTTCAAAAACTTTTTCCATCCCACCAACAACTAGTCGTTTTAAATAAAGTTCTGGTGCAATACGTAAATATAGCGGCATATCCAGTGCATTATGATGTGTTGTGAAAGGTCTTGCTGTCGCACCGCCTGGGATTTGGTGCATCATTGGTGTTTCTACTTCTAAATAATCACGAGTTACAAAAAATTCTCGAATAGCCTGAATAACTTTTGAGCGTATAACAAAGACACGACGAGCTTCTTGATTAGTTATTAAATCAAGATAACGTTGACGATATTTTTGTTCTTGATCTGTTAAGCCATGAAATTTTTCAGGAAGAGGGCGTAGCGATTTTGTCAATAATTGTAAATCTGTTACACGAACAGACAACTCTCCAGTTCTAGTTTTAAATAACCGACCTTGTGCACCAATAATGTCACCTAAGTCATAATGTTTGAACGCTTCATGAGTAGACTTGCCGGTGTTATCATTAGAAATATATAACTGTATACGTCCACCCATATCCTGAATAGTAGTAAAACTTGCTTTCCCCATGATTCTTTTTAAAACAATACGACCGGCTATTTTAACTACTATTTGGTCGTCCTCCAGCATCTCATTGCTATGCTCATCATATTGTTGATGCAATACAGATGCCAAATTATCCCTCCGAAAAGTATTCGGAAAAGCATTGCCGGCAGTGCGTAGTTCAGTTAATTTAGTGCGGCGTTCAGCAATAATTTGATTTTCATCCTGCGGCGTGGCCGGTTGGTTTTCCTGGGTCATGGTAAGGTGTGTACAATATTAGAGAAATATGAATTGTAACACCTGGTGCCTTGCGAGTGCTTGTGCATATCCAGCACAACAGATTGTTCCATATAGTAAACTTTATTCCCCTAGGAACATAAACAAGCATTCCATGCAAGTCAGAATTAACTTTATAAAACAATTTGTTGCACATTATATATACTACCGATTAGGCGCTCGGTAACTAAAATCAATCTAGGACTTACGCATTGACAAAATTATATAGTTTACAATCAGTAAGTTGAAGTAGGTGGAGGAATCAGAGAATGAGTTTTCTATCCGCCTAACTTATTGATAAACCAATGTTCTTATTTGTCAATGTGTAAGTCCTGCAACCATAAAAAAATATCAAACTATGCTTCACAGCCATTTAATTCGTGCATATTGTAAGCGCAAGCTTTATGTAAAATATTCTCCACATTATCAAGAACGCTTTCGCTTTAGATTAGTTAAAGCTACTCTACTTCTTACTGTCTTGATTCTTATTCATACAGCAGGGATGATGCTGTTAGAAAAAATGTCATTTGGTGATTCATTGTGGTTGTCTATTACTACTGTTACTACAGTTGGTTATGGTGATTATTCGGCTAGTACCTGGCAGGGTAGGATTATTACAACAGTTTTTCTCTATATTTTCGCAATTGCATTATTAGCACAATTAGCTGTAGAATTTTTTGATTATAGAGCACTAATCCGTAATAAAAAAATAAAAGGTTTGTGGAGATGGGAAGATATGAATGACCATTTATTAATTATTAACACCCCTAACGATAATACAGAACAATATCTGTATAATTTAATCGAACATATCAGGCTGACACCTCAATTTGAGGCATTACCGATACAAATACTCACTAGAAAATTTGAAAATGGGCTGCCTGATTCGATTGCCAATAAAGGTGTGGTACATTATCGTGGGGTTGTTGAAAATAATAGAAACTTATTAAATATTAATGTTTCTACAGCAAAATATATTATTTTAATTGCCCGCGATGCAACTGATGCAATTTCTGATAGTTTAACCTTTGACGTATTAAGTAGAATTCGTGAAATAGGAACAAATGCCACCATTGCGGTTGAAGTTGCACGAGATATTAACCGTCAGCGAATGAAAAAACTTGGTGCAAACGTGATTATTCGTCCGATTCGTGCTTACCCTGAACTATTAGTACGCTCACTCGTAGCAATTGGTGCAGAAGAAGTATTAGAAAATCTTTTTATTCACGACGGCGACCACATGGTCCGCCTAGACTTTTCTTTTAAAGAAAAAGTGTGGTCAGATATTGTTTGTCGATTTATAACTGCGGGAATAGGCATTCCAATGGCTTATATCAACGACAGCGGTGTGCAGGTTAATCCATTGCCAGATACTTCCTGTAGCGGTACTAGCATTATTACATTAATCAAATCTTCTCAGAGTGTAACTGTTCAAGATGCAGAAAAATGTCTATTACCTGGAATATGAATTAAGAGCTGAACTATCCATACAAAATCAATTGGTTGTAAACTATATGGGGCAGCATTATAGATATCTTGTTTGCAAGCATCTGAATGATAGAGATTAAAAATTTATTACGATTATTCACCATTCTTTTTTCATAATCAAAACAGGGTATGTTTACTAATTTCAGCTTTATGTTAAGAAAACTAACAGGCTAGTTAATTCGAAGAAAATATATTCTGTTAAGAAAAGGAACTAATATGCAAAGTTCATCTAATCAAATCATTATTCAGAAAATTATTTTACTGGCAACTGGTGTGCCTGGTTCAGTTGTGGTTCGCGATGAAATTACTAGACTCTTTCAAGAAACTGAAGGTTTGGATAAGGTGGCAGCGTTAGTTGATAATTTCATGAATGATTTATCAACCCAGAATGAGAACGGGATCACTGGTGTCGCAACAGCAATATATAAAAACGGCTTTGGTTTAGAATTATCTATTCAAGAGGTTGAGCAAATAATTGCAGATTTTCTTCGCCAAGGAATTAACTCATGGTCAGAATTATTTGCCGAGATAATACTTAATACCGGTGGAGAGAACGGAAAGATTCTAGATAACAGAGCAATCGCTGCAGATATTTTTACCAATGCAATAGAGCCTGAATTTAATATTAATGATTCGTCAGTACGTGAATGGATTGAAAAAATTGATGCATCAGATGAGTCGTTGGAAATTGCAAAAGAAAGTATTGATGTTGTTATAGATCCAACTCCAGATCCACCACTTGTCACTCCTCCTACGATAGTAGAAAACAGTGTGTTTGCCTACGATGAGAATCAACTTGCAGGTATTACGATAGGTGTCGTTACTGTAGTGGATAATGTTGAAATAACTGAATTTTCTATCGTCTCAGGCAATGAAAATGGTTTTTTTGTTATTGATGTATTCGGTAATATTAGTCTAACTACGGTGGGTGCGGAATCAGCAGTAAATGATTTTGAAACAACACCGAACAGCATAATACTAGGGGTTACTGCATCAGATAGCGCAGGTAACACTTCATCAGTACAAGCTATCACGCTGAATGTTAATAATATTGATGAAGGTGTACCTATTATAACTAACCCAGGTGCAATTTTTGACTATGATGAGAATCAAGCTGCAGGAGATACCATCGGTTCTGTTACTGCAATAGGTACTATCGTAGTAACTGAGTTTGCAATCGTCTCTGGTAACGAAAATAATTTCTTTGCTATTGATACATTAGGTAATATTAGTCTAACTGCAACAGGTACAGAATCAGCCACAAATGATTTTGAAACAACACCGAACAACACAACACTAGGGGTTACTGCATCAGATAGCGCAGGTAACACTTCATCAGTACAAGCTATCACGCTGAACGTTAATAATGTTGATGAAGATGCACCTATTATCACTAACCCAGGTGCAATTTTTGACTATGATGAAAATCAAGTTGCAGGAGCTATCATCGGTTCTGTTACTGCAATAGATGCTATTGGGGTAACTGAGTTTGCAATCGTCTCTGGTAACGAAAATAATTTCTTTGCTATTGATACATTAGGTAATATTAGTCTAACTGCAACAGGTACAGAATCTGCAATAAATGATTTCGAAATAACTCCGAACAATACAATATTAGGAGTTATTGCTGCAGACGCAACCGGCAATATTTCAGCAGCGCAAGAAGTAACTTTTAATGTTATAGATGTTGATGAGAGTGTACCAGTTATAACTGATCTGGCTACAAGCATCAATTATGATGAAAATCAAACTGTAGGTACCACGATTGGTGTTATTAATGCAACTGATGATATTGGCATAACAAATTTTACAATCGTCTCTGGTAACGAAAATAATTTCTTTGCTATTGATACATTAGGTAATCTTAGTTTAACTGCAATTGGTGTGGAGTCTGCAGTAAATGATTTCGAAATAACACCAAATAGTACAACATTAGCTATTACCGCGTTAGATGCAGCAGGTAACACTTCTGCCATAAAAAATATCACGTTAGATATTAATGATGTTAATGAAGGACCTATAGTTATTGATCCAGGTATAAGCTTTAACTATGATGAAAATCAGTTTGAGGGCGCTACAATTGCTGTAGTTACTGTACCAGGAAACGCTGGAGTACTAGCTGGTTTTGATATTGTATCGGGCAATGATAGAGGTTTCTTTGTTATTGGTGCATTCGGTAATATAAGTTTAACTGCGACAGGCGTAGAATCTGAGGTAAATGATTTTGAAACCCTACCAAACAGCACAGTACTAGGTGTTACCACACTAGATGTATCAGGTAACATTTCTGCTGTTCAGAATATAACGCTTAATGTTAATAATATTACTGAAGGTGCACCTATTTTTCCTGACTTAAATAGTAATTTAAGTGGAGACGCTGGTGACAATATATTAATTGGTGATGATGGAAATAATTTTATTGGTGCTGGTGCAGGTAATGACATAATTACTGCTGGTGGTGGTTTGGATACTATTTTAGCTGGACCTGGAAAGGATAGCGTGGATTTAACAGAAGCAATTTCTGTAAGAGATTTTGTTCAAAGTCGGGAAGGTGATGGTTCTGTTGCAATCGGTGGAATATTTACTACACCAGATACCGTAATAAGTTTCAATGCAGACATTGATAAAGTTCAACTAAGCAGCGCGGAAACATCAATTGTTCTTAACAGTACGCCAGTTATTCCTACTGAAACTCTAGATTTTAGCAATATAGCGCAAAATGAATTTGATGCTAATGGTTCTATTGGTGGTGCATTTATTACTGATGCGACAGCAGTATCATTAGTAAAAGAGCTTGATGTTATTACTGCAATTGGCACTATTGCGAATGAAACTGTTGGTGAAGAAGCATACTTTGCAGTAGCTAATACGAATGGCCTAGAATTTGGGGTATATCATTTTGTTTCTTCTACTGCAGACAATGCAATAACCGCTGGAGAATTAGAAATATTAGGGCAAATCACATTTACTGGTGTATTAGATAATACAGACCTTGCTACAACAACGGTATAAAGCGATAAGTGCAAGGTATATCTTTATGTTATTTATAATTACCTAGGCCATTATTAAAAATATCCAAGATAGCAGTTCTTTGTAGTTATTGTGGAGATAAAGGATGAAAATTACTTCATTAACACAACGTTTTGCGCTTTGGTTCTCAGTTGTATCGTTATTGCCAATCTTATTAATTGGTAATACCTTGTTGCACACTTTTGAAACTGAAATCCAAAAAACAGCAATTCAACAAGTTTCTGCAGTTGCGGATAAAAAAGTCGAGCAAATTGACACCTATTTGCTGGAACGCATGCTAGATGCAAATCAAATACGATCTGCTGCGACAACCCGTAGTGCGATGCAAGAATTCACACGGATATATAGAAACCAAGGAATTGATTCTGATACTTATCGTCAAGTCGATGCACGCTATCGTGACCACTTTAAGCGTTTTGTTGAAGAAGGGGCAGGGTATTACGACCTCTTTTTGATTTCTCCTGATGGCACTATTGTCTATACACAAAGTCATGAATCTGATTTTGCTACTAATTTATTTTCCGGTCCTTATCGTGATAGCGGTTTAGGTAAAGTAGCGCGGTATGCACTGGAACAATCAAAAAGTAGTATTTCTGATTTTGAATATTATGCTCCATCCAACGGTGCTATAGCTGCATTTATTGCTTATCCTATTGTAATAAATAATAAAACAGAAGGTGTGTTGGCGCTGCAAATTTATAGCGAGCGTGTATTTGAGGTGCTGTCAAATAATGTAGGTCTTGGTAGCAGTGGCGAAACAGTAGTGACACGTTTTAAAGATGAGCAGACTGCATTAGTGATGGCACCGTTAAGATATGACTCTGATGCAGCACTAAAGCTTACCATTCCACTTAACATTCCGGCATCAATCGCAGTGCGCAAAAGCTTATATGATGATTTGCCTGGCGGCATGCTTACTTTAGATTACCGTGGTAACGAAGTAGTTGCTGCCTGGCGCCATCTACCACGAATGAATTGGGGAATCGTAGTAGAAATGGATGTTGAAGAAGCTTTTGCATCAGTCTACCGGGTAAGAGTTACCAGTCTGATTATTTTAGTTTTAACTTTATTTCTGGCGATTCTTGGTGCGATTCTGTTTAACCGTCGCTTAGTAATACCATTAAAAAACCTTAATTACAGCGCACAAAATATAGCTGCAGGTAACTTACATCAGCGTATTTTAATTGAAGGTTGGAATGAAATGGGGCAGCTTGCGCGTACTTTTAATGTCATGGTAGAACGACTGAATGCCAGCAATCAGGAACGAGAAAAAGCTGAAATGGAGTTGCGCCAACTTAATCAGGAATTAGAAGATAGAGTGGCCGCACGTACTGCTGATTTAGAGTGTGCAAACGCATCCTTAGCAGTTAAAGAAGAAGAAACTCGTTCGGTCGTTGAACATATGGTTGATTGTGTAGTTACCACCGACGAAAAAGGGTTTATTCTTTCCTCTAACCCAGTGATTGAAAAGATTTTTGGTTATAACCATGAAGAAGTTATAGGACAAGATGTTGCTATTTTAATGCCTGAACCTGACCGTAGTGAACACCAAAGTTATATGGAAAGGTATTGTAAAACCGGGCATGGGCAAGAGTATGTTGGCCGTCCATATATGAAAGGATCCCACGTAATTGGTCTTGGTCGTGAAGTGGAAGGAGTACATAAAAATGGAAAACCAATTCCACTATATCTGGCAGTTAGTGAACATTTTGTTGCTGGGCAACGGCATTTTACTGGTGTGATGCGTGATATTAGTGAGCATGTATTAATCATGAAAGATTTAGAACAAGCAAGAAATGAGGCTGAGCAGGCTAATCAGGCTAAATCTGCTTTTCTTGCCGCAATGAGTCATGAAATCCGCACACCAATGAATGGTGTGATTGGCATGATTGACATGCTTAGACAAACTAGCCTTGGTGGCTATCAAATGGAGATGGCGAATCTGATTCGTGATTCTGCTTATGATTTGCTAGATATTATTGAAGATATCTTAGATTTTTCTAAGATTGAAGCAGGTAAGCTAGAAATAGAAAGTGTACCCATGTCATTAACCAATGTTGTTGAAAAGACATGTAGCGTCTTGGAACTTCTAGCCGCCAGAAAAAATGTTGAACTAACCTTATTTACAGATCCAGCAATTCCCTATCATGTTATGGGTGATGCTCTACGTTTACGGCAAGTATTAATAAATATTGTTAACAACGCGATTAAATTTTCAAGTAATGAAACAAAGTCAGGTAGAGTGTATTTACGAGCAACATTAGAGAACTCGAGTCCTAACCAAATTAATGTGTTATTTGAAATAACAGACAATGGCATTGGTATGGATGAGGCTACACAGCAGCGTCTTTTTACCTCCTTTACACAAGGTGACACATCTACCACACGACGCTTCGGTGGTACCGGTTTAGGATTAGCAATTTCCCGCCATCTAATAAAGCTGATGGATGGAGAAATTAGTGTACAAAGTGAACCTGAGCAAGGATCAACGTTCACCATACAGTTACCATTTAAACCATTACCAGAACATGCTGCCAAAAACATTGAAGCAATTAATTTAACCGGATTATCTTGTTTGGTATTTGGAGTACACCAAGGTTTAAGTGATGATTTGGTTATTTATTTAAAAAATGCTGGGTCAGATGTTACTCAAGTAGCAGATATAAATATTGCCTGCAAACAAATTGAAACAGCTTCCTCTAAACCGTGGATCGTGATTATTGATACAGCTCATGTTGAGCCACCAATTGAAGCATTACGCAAAGTATTTGATGCCTGCAATCAAGATAATACAGCTATTGCACCATACTTTTTAATAATTAAACGTGGGCGCCGTCGGCATATTCGTTCTGAGAGCATAGATGTTATTACCTTAGATGGTGACATCATGTGCCGAGAATCTTTTATTCGAGCGGTTGCAGTTGCTGCAGGTTTAGTTAAGACAAAACAGGAAGGACCAGTAACCGGAAGACTAGATGCTGCACCAGTTCCACCGACACGTGAACAAGCATTACAACAAGGAAAATTAATCCTGGTAGCTGAAGACAATGAGATTAATCAAAAAGTTATCCGACAACAATTAGCTTTACTAGGATATGCCGCTGATATTGTAATGGATGGACATGAGGCACTTAAGCGATTAGAGGATGAAGTATACGGATTATTATTAACAGATTTACATATGCCAAATATTGATGGTTATCAATTAACTAAAACTATTCGCGCAACTGAATCGAAACAAAGACATTTGCCAATTGTTGCCTTAACTGCCAATGCATTAAAAGGTGAAATGGAACATTGTCGTAGCATTGGCATGGATGATTATTTAAGTAAGCCGGTACAATTGTCAGATTTGCAGGATATGCTAGAAAAATATTTAGCAACCGAGCAAAGCGCTATGACTTCACTCACTAAACCAGCTAGTGCATTCAAAATAAATTCAACTCCTGTAGATATTCATGTGCTGGAAGAATTAATTGGCGATGACCCAAAAGTTATTAAACAACTTCTGCAAGATTTTCATCTTAGCTCAGTAAAAATAGCCTCAGAATTACATAATGCATTTCAAACAAATGAATTAAAGACAGTTGTTGCTAATGCACACAAACTTAAATCATCAGCCCGCTCAGTCGGAGCACTAATTTTAGGTGAATTGTGTGCCAAGATAGAACAAGCTGGCAAAGAAAATAATGTTGAAGCAATCACAATGCTACTGGCACAATTTGATGCAGAAATGGCAAGAGTGGCTGTACACCTGAGTGATCAGTAGAGGCATATTCCATATCCGCCCCTGTTTGTGTCCTGTATAACAGTCTAGCTTTTAAAGTCGCGGTGTAATTCCTGCAATTATTAGGTATCGTCCATGCTTCGATTTTCATTCAAGCTAGAGTAGGGTGCGTTTTACGCATCAACACGAAGTGCTAATTTGAAGGTGGTGCAGGTTTATTTTTAGATGGTTCCCAGGTTAGTACATCAACTTGGCGTATTTTAGAAAAAGTAATAAGCCATGTACGCAATAAATATGGTAACCCAGGTAATAGCCATACTGCAGAAATTCGTTTATCTTTACGCAACAAGCCACGTAACATTAATCTAATTATTGTCAGTAGATTAGTTGGGCTGTTGCGCATATGAAGACAAATAAGGTGCTGAGCAGGTGTTGGTGTTAACCAGTGTATATTTCCTCCTTTTCTAAAAATATTCTGCATAGCATTAATTAGTGCAGTAGAAAAGTCAGTAGTAATATAGTTAGTTGAAACTAATAAAATATTGTTGCAAGACTCTGGGTAGCGTGCCAGATAAAGTGCACGGTTATGTTGCATTAATTTACGGTAAGCTTGTCCTCGACCAAATGACCCGCCACCTTTATGTTGAATTTCGGTGTCAGGGTGTACACCCATACGCCAGTTTTGTTGGTCTAAACGACGGCTTAAATCAATATCTTCAAAATAACCACGACCAAATATTTGGTCAAAACCGCCAATTTTTTGAAATATATTACGCCGAATTAAGAAAGCATGACCTTTAAAGCGGTAAGCAGGGATATAGCCACCAGGACCACGTAGATATAAGCTTGTCTTATAGCGGGCGAAATTACGGTGTGCGGGGCTAATAACAGCTAAGTGTGGGTCAGCTACAAGTGCTGCATATAGTTGGGGAATAAAATTTTCAGTGACTTTGGTGTCTGAATTAAGTACTAATACATAGCAGGCATTTGAGTGGCTGATAGCTTCATTAACTGTTTTGCCAAAGCCTTGATTTTTCTGTGCATGATAAATTTTAACTTGTTTATAAGGCAAGCTATTTAGCATATTGTAAGTATCAACATCTGATGCGTCATTTTGAATGTGAATATAGCGTATGGATTTACCAAGATAGTTAATAACTGAATCAATACAACGTTTGGTTAAAACAGGGGCGTTATAAACAGGGATGACTACATCAATGGACGGTAATGCTAATTTATTCATGAATTACATCAATTAGATGATGCGTAATTGATTGTTAATTAATGTGCAAAGGCTAAAGCTTGTTTTTTTGTGCTTGGCTTTCTAGCAAGTGAACGTAACGTGGCAACACATCAACACCTCCAACATCTAGAATTTCATTTAAGAATTGTTGTCGGTGTTCCTCAACATAGAATGAATCGTAGCCATTGGATAAAAAGTCATCAATTTTAATATAAACATCATCTCGACACTTTAATTCAGTTTCAGGCATATAGCTTGCAATTGTGGAGCGGCCTGCATGTAAGTAATCGGCTGCTAATACAGGTTTCTTCTGTCTAACAGCTTCAAATACAACAGAAGTAGCAATATCTATAATAATATCAGCCCAATTCATTAAATGTGCCGAATGTGCGTTATCTTTTGCAATGCTTACGTTCGTTAAACGTTGTATTGCTTTGTCTTTGGTAAGAGATTGTTTCCAGCCGCTACGGGTATGAGGTTTTATAATTAATTCTACATTTGGAAAAGCTGAAATCATTTGAGTCACTTCACCAACCTCTTCCCAGAATGTGGTGAAATTATCTTTTCTAAGAAACATCACGATTTTCAAGCGAGTATCAGATTTTGTTAAAGGTGAGGGTGGTAATATTTCTGCTAATTTAGGCAACCATTCTTCACAAAAGCGTGGTGATCCTAGCACTGCAATTGATTCGTCGTTTAAAAATGGACGAAAACGTTTAGCACATAGCTCATTGGGTACAACTAACTTATCGAAAATCTTAGCTGTAGAAAATAAAGTATCTGGTTCAAGAGATCGTTCGCCACGTCGTATCAATTGATTTGCATGAGGACTATCTCCATGTGGCAGTGATACTGTACCCAGCCCTCTATCGCGTGCCATAGCAACAACTATTTCTACCCATTCAACACAGATAACTGAGTTTCTTTCAATCCAATCAAATGCAATTACACCATTTTGTTGATTATCAAAGCTTCTTGTTAGTAACTTACTTGCAGTATGGCGCCATAATGGTTCTCGTTTTTCAGCATGGAATTTATCTGCCAGTTTACTTATTAACGGGCCAATAAATAAACGTCGTAAATTACGAGTTAATAGCAACATCTGCAGTCGCCATTTTATATATTCTAATAATGAAAATAGTTCGCGAATATGAGTAACTCTGACACCTTTCAGTTTACTTAGAAATTGAACACGAAAGTCTTTACGAAATTTTATTGAGCCAATTAGTACAACATCACATTGATGCCCAGAACCAACCCACTTGGAAATAATCGGGGTAATATGATCAATATCATTGTAATGGCGAAGGAAGAAGAGTGCTTTCATTGATGTGCTGTTTATAATAGGTTAGATGAATACTTGGGAATATACATGAAACAACTAGGGGTAACTTACTTTGTATTTATATTACCTAGATCCTGCAAGCAATAGTGTATATCGTGCATATAATGTGTTACACATTATATGCACGATATACACTATTGCTTGCAGGATCTAGGTATTAATTTTCTACGTTATGCAAACAGTTACCGCGCGAAGTATAAATAAGTAGATTGCGCAATTTTACTTTTGCCGTTGTCTGATTACCAGGTTTGCGATTAACCTGATATTTTGTTAAGAATTTATATCATAGCTGACATTCCACACTTAAAAATAAAATCTGCCGCAATAAATCTAATAGTGTTTTATTGGTACTTGTCAGTGTGTATTATTAAGTTGTTCAGGGGCTTCAATGGGCCACGGTGTTGCAACACTAAAACCTTGCGCATAATCAACACCAATTTCATTTAGTTTGTCCATTACTTTTTCATTTTCAACAAGTTCAGCAATTGTTTGAATATTATGTGAGTGTGCTACTTGATTAATAGTTGTGACCTTCTCTAACTCGCTGTTATCACGTAAAATATTACATATTAAACTGCCGTCAATTTTAATAAAGTTGATATCCATTTGTTTTAATAAATCGAAAGCAGCGCGACTATGATTAAAACTACATAATGAAACTTGGCAGCCTAACCTACGCATTTCTTCAGTAAATAGTAAACTGGCTGGAAGATTAGAAAATACATCTGCCTCCTCAATTTCAAAACTAATTAAGCCAGGATCTATTTTTGTTTTTTGTAATTGATCTTGGACAAATTTTTGAAATCCGATATTATTAATTGTACTCTTGCCTACATTTACAGAACATATTGTTTCTTCATTTGTTTCTCTCTTTACGATCCATTTTATAGTATGTTCAACAACCCAGCAATCAAGACGTGGCATTAAATTATATTTTTCGACGAAAGGTAGAAACGCACCAGGTGGTAATAAATTACTTTCTTCCTCAGTCATACGAAGCAAAATTTCATGTTGCATCGGTAATGTTGAATCTGATTTAACAGGAATAATGCTTTGACAATAAAGTCGGAATTCACCACCTTCAATTGCTTGCACAATATGAGCTGCAGATATCCCTGAGGCTGTTGAAATATTTTTTTTGGGTGCAATAATTTTTGTTGCTTGATCTCCTGGTGGCAAAAATGTTGGTTTGTCCACATCATGTTTAGTAAGTACACGACTTTTATTCGGAATTCGTGGAGTATATAGAGCGTAGAAACCAATAACTTTTCTTTTGTTGTCGAAATGAGGAATGATTTGTTCAGCAAGATGATACTGTGAGCCTTTAGCAGATTTTTGTACAAGCTCATTAAATATAATTTTGCCCGCCAATATATCTTTGATGCAAGTTTTAATTGTTAGGCAAAATTCTGGGCTTGAAAACTCCTGTATAAAACGGCCATTAATCTGATTTGAACTTAAGCCAAACCATTTTCGATATGCTTGGTTGTGATAGCGACAGCGTTGTGAAACATTAAAATATGCAAATAATATTGGTAAATTCTCATCAACAACTTGTAGCCGTACTCTACTTTCAGATGTTGTTTTTTCAGCCCAATGGCGGTGTTTTATTTCATTAATTAATCGTTCTTTAGAGGTGACGAGTTGTTTTGTACTTTCATTAATTTTTTTGGTTACTAATATAATTTGGCCAATCAAAATAAAGTTAGTTATGACCAGCGTTCCCCATAATCCCATAATTAATTCTGGAGCCATTTTTATATTTAAAAAATACTCCGCAACAAGAAGTGCTGTTACTACAATAGCTAATGTTATAGCAAGGTATGGTTTGATTATCTTGTTAAATGTTAAAATTTTTTGCATGTTGTTCCTATGACTTTATTTTGTCCAATTTGTCCCTATGAAGGTGAGGATAAAATCTAACCTAGGCCTTGCAAGTAATCATGCGTATAGTGGTAACAATACGTTGTGCAAAATGTGTATGATCATTTGCAGGGTCTAGGTATAGCTATTCCCGTGCGATGGGAAAAGGTGAAGCGGTATTTAAGTTACGGTTTTATATAGTTTAATAGTGGTTTTGTTCTGTGCCAAAATTTCTTTAAATGTGTGCGTGTTAATGTTAAATCTTTAGTAGTATGTTCATTAATGTCAGTTATTATTAGCTTGTCTATTTGTCCTTCTTTTAGCGCTATATACAAAGGTTTTAGCCAGTCTTGCTCCAGTTTATTAAAGTTTTCCCGCCAACCAAAAATATCATTGTATTGTGTTTTTTTTCTTAATTCATCAAAGATTACAAGATGGCTGCCTGGTATACGTTTTTTTTGCCAGATTTCAGCATTAAGTGGTCGTTCGGTATGTTTAGTTTTACTAGATAAAGCTAGACCGTACGCAAGTGTATCGTTGCTCCATATTTGAGTGTAGGTTGTATGTATATCTTTTGGCATAATGCCCCCACCCCAAAACCAAATACCGTTAATTGCTAATTCATTACGAAGTTGTCTGGCTTCGTTAATAGGGTGTTCATGCAACAACATTTGTATTTCATTAGAAATATTATGCCATGCAGTGCTGTCTTTGCCGAATGGCAAAAGATTGTTGATATTTCTACCGGCAACTTCACCAAGTGAATGCATTTGAAGGTCGGGTGCTTGAGCGACTCGTAGGTACCAACAATCAGAATCTAGTGGTAGAAATGTTAGCATGTCTTTAGCAAAGTGTTGGTTAAGTATATCGGAAAATAGTCGGGATTCCTCTGTGGTGATTTGAAAAGCCTGGCTATCAGCCAGTAAAATATGATTTTGCTCAACTCTAAAATGTACAGGGTCTGCACGTAACCAATAGTCTTCATAGGCACAAATATTACTATTTTTTGTGGTTTCTAGCATTATTGGTGCTACTGGCCAATTTTGTTGTTTGGTTATACCAAAAGCTTGGCAAAGCCAGGCTTCTATTTCCTGGGCTGGTTTTTTTGTGTGTGTGGCTTTAGCAAGTAAAATTTCTAACGTTGGTAATGTTAGGTCTTGATAAATTTCATGTGATAGCTTGTTGTACCAAAAAAGAGATGGTGCGAATAAGTGAAATGTGACCATAAATATTTAGATCCAGGGATATTCTGCCTAAAAATATAACAAGTTACTATAGAAACGTTATTTAGTACTAGACCCTGCAAATGATCATGCATATAGCGTGTATGATCATTTGCAGGGTCTAGGTGGTAATTCCAAGAGATATATAAATATACTTTCTGAAGCAATATATTGTGCATTCTAGCTTGTTTTTTTAATCATTACATAGGAACGTGCATGGAATAAATTAGGCAACCATCTTTGTATTTAAGCTCATCTTCTGCGTTATGTAAATAGTTACATAGCCGTGCTATGTGCCTGTTTACACGCCCCCGTATCAAGTACGGGGCAGGCTTTGAATATGAAGGTAAATCCTGCGCTAGTTACCTAATTTATTCCATGCACGTTCCTATGGTTTTATATGTCGATTGCTATACCTAGATCCTGCAAGTAATCGCACACATACTGCACAACAGATTGTTCCATATAGCAAATCTTATTCTTTGGGAATATCAATAAGTATTCCACGCAGAATAAGATTCACTCTATGAAACAATTTGTTACGCATTATATGCACGATTACCTGCAGGATCTAGGTTATACCTAAAAAAACGAATAAGAATTTTATGCCATAATGTACAAACTATTAAACCTAGATCCTGCCGGACCTAGGTTTAATTCTTATTCCAACATTTTAGGCTATGTAAAGGTGTTATCAGTTTAACGTATAATAGCCCTTAAATTTTGCGATCAAGTATAGATTATTTGTATTAGTTATATGATATTTATGCCTAATTGGTCTGCATACCTAGATACTAATGAGTAACCGTATTCCCATGGGGCATATTACTGCATTGATAGTATGGGTCGTTATATTTAGTACGATCTATATGTATTTTAATGTTCAACAAGGACCTAAAGTTGCCGTAGCTATAGAAAATTTGACCTTTGGTCAGATAGTTATACCAAGATCACCGGATGGACATTATTATGTCAGAGGATCAATCAATGGTCACTCGGTTGATTTTATGGTTGATACTGGCGCAAGTATTGTTTCTGTAAGCAAGGCATTTGCAAGTGCGGCTAATCTGCCGAGTGGAGTCCCGGCAAGCCTTTCAACCGCAGGTGGCATTGTTCGGGGTGAAATTACTTCTGGCCAAATTGTTGAAGCAGGTGGTATCGCCGTAAATGGCTTGAGTGTAAGTGTTGGTATCCATGGGAGAATGGCTCTGCTTGGCCAGAATTTTTTACGTAGAGTAGATGTTATACAGTCAAATGACACTATGACATTAAGAATTAGAGCAGAATAAAGTTTAACCTAGATCCTGCAAGTGATCTGTATATAGTGTGTAACAATTTGTTGTGCAAAATGCGTGGGATTACTTGCAGGATCTAGGTTCAAGTATTCATATTGTACATTATTTGTCTACATTGATAAGACAAAGCAACTTTTGGAGATACTATGTATCAGCATATTAAAATACCTACTGACGGAGAGAATATTCTGGTTAATGCAGATTTTTCTTTGAATGTACCTGACAATCCAATTATTCCGTTTATTGAGGGTGATGGTATTGGGGTTGATATTACGCCTGTAATGCAGCAAGTAGTTGATGCCGCAGTAACTAAAGTTTATTCAGGTAAACGTAAAATTTCTTGGATGGAAATTTTTGCTGGAGAAAAATCTACTCAAGTATATGGTAAAGATGTGTGGTTGCCAGAAGAAACATTGCAAGCTGCAAAAAAATATGTGGTTTCTATTAAAGGACCATTAACAACACCGGTAGGGGGTGGAATTCGTTCTATTAACGTAGCATTACGTCAACAATTAGATTTGTATGTATGCTTGCGCCCGATACACTATTTTAAAGGCGTTCCAAGTCCGTTAAAAAATCCAGAAAAAACTGACATGGTTATTTTTAGAGAAAATTCAGAAGATATCTATGCTGGTATTGAGTGGGAAGCAGAGTCAGCCCAAGCAAAAAAAGTAATTGATTTCTTAATAAAAGACATGGGTGTTAAAAAAATACGTTTTCCGCAAACTTCTGGCATTGGTATTAAGCCGGTATCTAAAGAAGGTACCGAGCGGTTTGTGCGCAAATCTATTCAGTATGCCATTGATAATAAACGCAAGTCTGTTACATTAGTGCATAAAGGCAACATCATGAAGTTCACTGAAGGTGCATTTAAGAGCTGGGGCTATGCATTGGCGGAAAAAGAATTTGGTGCTGAATTACTTGACGGTGGACCATGGATGAAATTACCCGCAGATAAGGGTGGTCTTGTAATAAAAGACGTAATTGCGGATGCATTTTTGCAGCAAATCTTATTGCGTCCAGAAGAGTATGATGTTGTTACAACATTAAATTTAAATGGTGACTATATATCTGATGCACTAGCTGCACAAGTTGGTGGAATTGGAATTGCCCCAGGTGCAAACCTTAGTGATTCTGTTGCGATATTTGAAGCAACTCATGGCACGGCACCAAAATACGCAGGTAAAGATCAAGTAAACCCTGGTTCACTTATTTTGTCAGCAGAAATGATGCTGCGACACATGGGGTGGGTTGAAGCTGCCGATATGGTTGTTAGCGCAATGGAGCGAACAATCCAGGACAAGATTGTTACTTATGATTTAGCACGATTAATGGAAGACTCAGAAAAAGTATCATGCTCAGCTTTTGGTCAAGCACTAATCAAACGTATGGCGTGATGAACTAGATTTATTCAGTATTTATAAACCACAAAAGCCAGGTCATTACAGTAATGACCTGGCTTTTTTAATCTGGTGATGTTTGTCAGACCAATCTAAATTTAAAACACATTAGGGCGCTTGGATATTTGATGCTTGCTTGCCCTTTGGGCCTTGAGTAACTTCAAAACTGACTTTTTGCCCTTCTTTAAGTGTTTTGAATCCAGACATGTTGATTGCTGAGAAGTGTGCGAATAAATCTTCACTGCCATCATCAGGTGTGATGAAACCAAAACCTTTAGAGTCGTTAAACCATTTTACTGTACCTGTTGCCATTTCTACTTCCTATAAGAACTGGGCCGGAAACCCTAATACTATTTGAATTTCAAGACCACAAACAACGGCAAAAACCGTAATACTGCAGAAAACTTGAAGCCAAACGCCTCGTACTTTTTACGCGAACTTTAATCTTAAGTCAAGAAGAAAATGCAATATTTTTAGTGTGACAACATTAAAATGCCTTGACAATAAGAGCAAAGCAACTTTCCTTGTAAACAGGTGCTTTTCTCTAAATATATATTTCTCTATTCTCTGTTATTTCATTGGGTTACGTGTTATTTCTAAGATGTGAAAATAAAAACTGAGGGGTGGAGTGGTAATTACCACTGTCATGATTTGCTAAATTAGGTATATTAATGGCGTTGTGAGTTATCGGGTTAAGTTGTGAGTAATTTTAATCCGTGTTTAATTTTATAGATAAATCTGTGTGACCTAATCGGTCTATATTTTTTGTACTTGATGAGTGTACTGGTCGTAGTTGCAGATACAAGAAGTGAAAAATATAAAATATAAGGAGTATTATCTCTGTACTAAGTGACGAGGAAATAATGCTTTATCCATTTAAATTTGGGGAGTTGGAAAAATATAATCATCCAAAACTAAACTACCATATTACTAAAGTAGGTTAGCGCATTTGGTGCTGATGACTAAAGTCATCATTATCGCACCGTAATAAACGCGCATGAGCCAAAACATTAAAATCAAAGTCACCGTCTAAAGACGGTGGTTTTTATCAAATACTTGGAAAATAAATATTAACTAATTTATGTTTGCAATTGGGTAGCTATTAACTCCTGCTCCCTAAACTGTTATTTTCTGTTTTGATGCAGTAATGAGTGATTCTCTACGCTCTTTAACTAGCTTAGGAATAAATTTATTTTTGTCATCTTGATCTTTAAATCCAAGTCTTTGGTAAATATTACCACCAATGCCTGGTATTAGATTACCATTACTTTCCCTTTCATCATCTATTGCGAAATAAATATATTTAAATTTTTTTGTAATAGCACTTGGGAATTCACGATTTAACTTTTTCTCTGTGTCGGTATGCATAACAGGTGCGACAACAAATATGCTATCAGGCTCTATATATTGAATAAGATTGGTTAAATTAGTTTTAACAACGCATGCCCCTGAGATAATTGACTTTACAATGACAAGAACATTAGCATTATTAACAGTAGGTTCACAGTATTTTTTTATGATAGGTGCGATAGATATTGATTGTTGTCGCTGATTCCAGAAACAAGCCAAGGATATATCAGAATGTAAAATACTTAAGGAATCAATAATTCCTTTTGCTAAAAAGTCAGCATCTTCTACAGTGCAAGCAACACAGATATTTTCATCTGTTATTTGTTTAGCTAAAACATTTCCTAATTCTTTACCCAACAAATATAGTGCATTGGAATAGTCATTAACATTTGTTGAGGAATCAGCTAGTTTGTCAAGATTAGACTCTCCAATGTCATTGGTATAAACTGAAAAGTGTCGGGTCATAATAAAATACCTTCTAATTCATCAAACTGTCTTGGACGTTTTGATGTTATCTCCTGTTGAAAGGCAATGAATTCATTGGAATCAACAGAATAGGGAATGGTTCCTGAATCAAAATTATGGTAACGCCAACTAAAATAACCTTTTTCAATTTTAAAGCTGAAATTTGTAATTCTTGAAAAAATATCTTCAACTTCAGGAAGTAAATTTTCAGTGACATTTGACTTAGCCAAATAATTTGGAAAGGCCTTTTCAAGGCTAGATAATAATTCATTAACTGAAGATAGTGTCGTCTTTTTATCAACCCAATGCCCTAAAATAAGTTTAGCTAAGGCTTCTAGTTTGTCAATATCGCTTGAGAAACAGATATGCTCAATTAGTGCCCTAAATTTATCATCAATCAATATCAAATGATTAGGGGCTGTTGCCGTTTTACATTATCTCCTTGAGTTTCAATATAAAACTCCTGTAATATTTAATTTTATATCAGAAACTAGCATGTTATGCCACGAAAAATATTTACGGAAGAACTCTGGACAAAATTAAAAGTAACT
>JAJFJL010000124.1 GCA_021774055.1 Nitrosomonas sp.
GCTCGGATAGCTTGCCATCATGTTCAATTTGAGCTTCCGGCGGACTATCTTCAGTTAGCACAGACGATTTTGAAAGGATATTTTGAGAGGCTGGAGATGACCTGAATTCGTGGGGATACCTCAGGGTCAGACTCGATTGATAATCTGTTTTTTTAACTTTTAGGATTACTTGTCGCTTCTGCATCACATTAATTTAATCGACCTTTCGATGCGGATCAATCGAGTCTGACCCCATTGGTTGTTACATTGCATTGGTTGTTACATGACCCCGTTGGTTGTTACAATAAATAACGACTGATAACATAGGAAAGGAGTGCTATGGACATTGTGTTGCAAGACCTGACACCTCTGTGTAAATATTTATGGGTATTTGAGTGTTAGGGATAATAATCAAACTGATTTTCTGGCAAGTTCAATTTCTTCAAGGTCAATAGTAAAATCAAAAACAGTTTGAATTGGTACGACAGGCAATCTATTTTCATTGTAGCTATCAACATCATTCTTTAACTGTTTGCAATCACCTAGTATCTGTTGTCGTCTTTGCTGAAATGCACGCTGCATATGATTATGTGATGCAGTGCGTATATCGTCCCACAGAACTAATTGCTCTGACCCTTGCTTAAATGTGGCCGCATGTTTTGTGCGAATTTTTCGCCCTTGCGTATCTTTGACATATTCTTCCCGCATCGCTTTCGATAATTCTTCCGCACACTGATTAACAATTGCTGAAGGATGCGGAACCCATTTCCTAGTTTTGATTGCCCATTCAGCTAATTCCCGCATTGTTGCAGGCCATTTTTCACCAGCATTTCTATATTCTTCTGCGATTGCTTGTAATTGCTCGTTTTTGGTCATCTCAATCCTCTAAATTATTGATCATTTGCCCGTATCCATCGGTAAGCGTGGATACGGTAGCAAATTCACGTATCTTCACCAGGTGTTTCCTGCCAATCCTCCAATCAATCATTTTTCTATGTTGCAATTGTCCGATAACTATTCCTGGATGGACTTTGACACGCTTAGCAAATCCAATAATTTGAGTGTTAGAAAATATTGGGTTTACTCTGGCAATAAATCCCGACATTTCCTCACTGGGAATCAATATATCAGCGGCGGTTTCATTCGCCCTCATTTCAAAATCTGGTTTATCTTCGATTGAATCAGCAAAAATATCTATATCAATGACAGGCTCGCTCATTCCTTCACCATGTTTTACATGATCTAACTCATGCATAAGGGTATGCCAGAAGTTATCAACCCGATCAAATCTCAATGAAAGAGCGACAACAGGACTTCTACTATCCAACCAAAAGCAGGCTCCATCTATTTTGGAACCAGTAAGTGGTTCCACTATCACTAATCTGATGCCTGCTTTTGCTAAAATTGAAGCGATTTCTCTAATTCCATCCACATATTCAACTTTAGCCTTTAGTTCCTCAATAGCATTGGAAAGATTGGCTTTGCTGTATTTTTGTGCTGGAGCGCTAAATGCAATTTTTCTGACTCTACACAGCCAAGCAATTTGCCTTATTGATATTATATCGGAATAGGATTTCTTCTTTGCTGCGTGCTTAAAAGTAGGAGCATCATCTAAATGCTTGATTCCAAAGTAACTGAATAGTTGTGTCTCTAAGACATTTATATTTTTGGTTGCTTCTATCCATCCACGCTTAATCATTTCTCTAACTGGAAACTTCGTATGCAACTGTGCCTTACGAGAAATAATATTTTGTTGCGGTCGAACTTTGGAAAGTTGAAATTGACTTTCCAGATTCATCCAAAGTTCTGGGCTAGTGCCAAGGGCTTCAGCCAATATTATTGCAGTTTCCGGGGTTACTGAACGCTTCCCATTAACTATTTCGTGAACAAGCCTAGTATCTTTCCCAATGATTTCTGCAAATTCAATCTGAGTCCAATTTCTCGCCTCAAGCTCATCCTTTAAGAATTCACCAGGAGGGAAAACCTCTGCAGGAATGCGCGTATTCATGCTTTCTTTCCTCATTTGTGATAATCCTCAATTGAAACAACCACAACAACCTTCCCATTATGTTTCTTTGTAAACTCAAGAATTAATCTCCATTGTTTATTTAATCTCATGGAGTGTTGGCCATCACGATCACCTTTTAATTTTTCAAAATGAAGAGATTTCATTACATAAAAATCTCGCTCATCAATAGCCCCTCTTATAAAAGCAATCCTCTTTCGATACGACTTAACCACATCACGTGGGAACCCCGCGTCTAATGCTGGCTCAGTCTCCAGTCGGTCGTAAGTTTGGCACTTGAACTCTATTTCCATTGCTCAACAGTACACTAAAAATAAAAATATGTAAATATGCGTCATGCACATATTCACATAAACATAAAGGGTCGTGTGGCCAAGCAAGGTCGATAATTCCAGCGGGTTGAAATCCCGTTCCGGCAAGGTAGGTCAGCCACCGGATAGCAAGCATCGGGCAGGCGGAGGCAACTCCAAATGTTAAGCACGATGGGCGTAAGCCAATAGGCCGTAAACGAAAGTTGAAGTGATTTAGCCTCGAAAGTTTCCAC
>JAJFJL010000125.1 GCA_021774055.1 Nitrosomonas sp.
ACTCACTTAGGGAAGAAGAAACTCATCCTCATCTTCAAGCAAACCAGCCACAGAAAAAAACTCAGGACCAAGTATTGAGCTAGGGATATCCTGGCATGACAAATTGACAATCAATCGACCATCTTTCTCAACAGCCACCCCATCTTTAACCCCCCAACCTTTGCCAATAGCAGTATAAACAATATAGTGATAACTACCATTAATAAAACGTAGATAACCACCACCACCGCCAGAAAACATCAAAGTACGAGCTTTAATGGTATGTCTAGCATCTATTGCAGCAGGAAGTATCAATTCTGGTGTAGCGTTAATTTGACCTATACGATATTGCAAATATCCTTTATTTACTGACAAATCATTTGAAGCACATACCGAAACAGTTTTCTTCCCCAACGAACATGAAAAAACCACCTGCTCCTGCTGCATACAATGTGTCGTCGCTGCATTAGCTGGAAATGCAAGCACAGCAAGCAACAAAATCCAAATAATAACTGATAACTTTAAATAACCATCTCGTTCCCACGCTCCTGCGTGGGAACGCATACTAAATATCCCTATCATCATAGAATCACATAAAACTTAATTAATCAGCGCAGTAGGTTGGTGAGAGACACGAACCCCAACACAACACCTACACACATAAAAACCTTATGGCACAAAATCTTACCTCAACCTAGCATCATGCCATCAAGACAACAACGCAAGGTAACACTTAAAATACTTAATTCGATCCGCCAATCCATTAGTACCACCATTTACTTTCCTGGTGATTTCGGTGACCACACTATCAGTCGCACCTTTATCTGCCAAACTATTAAGAGACCGAGAATCCCAAAACCATGCCGCAGATAACAAGGCATAGTTTGTCGCAACAAGATCAGGATTATTTAAAACATTATCACTAACTGATTTATCAAATGCCCGATAGTTATCTTTACCAGTTAACTGGATATAGCCTCGCCCACGATATTTCCAGCCATCTTTACTTGCCTCATTTACTTGCCTCATCTCCATTACCCATTCGATTCGCATAAACTCTTGAGGCAATTTTCTCTGGTTGCCTAGCATAACTACCCGCTAAGTCACCTGGAAAATATTTATTAAATACTTTCTGCAGGCCTACTGCAGAATAATTTAAATTTTCCTCGGTTACTTTGAAATCAGCACTTTCATACGCACATTGAGCTAAAAAATGTGCCAACCGTAAGTTGGTATTAATCTCAAATTTTTCCGCACAACTAGAAATCTGCTCAATAACCGCTGTTGGTACAGATGGTTTCAATTTATCTAATAACCTAGTATCAAGCGCGACTGTTTCTGCATTTGTTGGTGCGGCTTGTTCATCAGCCACCACAGGAAACAACTTACCCCAGGTTTGCTTACCAACCAGACCATCAACCGCCAGGTTATTAGCCGCTTGCCAAGATTTTACCGCTGCTTCAGTCTGCGGACCAAAAATACCATCACTATCAACCCCTAATTTTTGCTGCAGCTTTTCTACCTCTTCGCCTCTTGAACCGACTTTTAACAACATCTGTTAGCTCCTTAATATATATACTTTATGTGTAGATTCATTATATTGCATGACTTATAAGGCAAATGCAATGGTCAAATAGGTATTGCTGAGTTAATACCTGAACCCTGCAAATGATCACACATTTTGCACAACAGATTGTTACACACTATATGCACGATCACTTGCAGGATCTAGTACCTTGCACACTAAATAACCTGAAAAATCTGCGGCATAAATTGCCGATAACTGCGTTGAAGAAACTTGACGTATGCTCAATATGCCTGCTCTTCTTCGCCTTGTTTTCGACAATTTTTGCATTCCCCATATTTTCCAGGTTATTTAGCGTACAGGGTACTAGGTTGAACAAACTCCCTTTATTGGGGTGTGCAGGCTTACCCCAACCTACCGTACTTTGGTACCTATTTACCCCACGTCATTCCTGCGTGTTTTTAGCAGGGATCCAAGCCAATATGAATCCCTGCTAAAAACATGCAGGAATGACGAGGTGGGTGTTTCATAACGACTATGTTCGACAACGTTTTAATATGGAATATCGGTTTTAAACAAACGTAAACAGAATATTGAAGGACGCCTGTTTTTTGAAACTATATTACCTGGTACCGTTCACCTTATACCTTACGTTAAGTTGATATTAAATTTCTGATACACTGCAAAAAAACAAAGAATACCTTCTCTTTGTTTTAACTGTTTTTTAACCACACAACCAATCTTATTTATTTTATGTTACCTATTTCCGGTCGATTTCCCCAAAAACGAATGCGTCGTTTACGTCGTGATAATTTCTCTCGTCAACTAGTACAAGAGTCTTATTTACAACCATCTGATTTGATTTATCCAGTTTTTGTTTTAGAAGGTAAAAATATAAAAACTGAGATCCCTTCCATGCCTGGAATTTCAAGACAAAGTGCTGATTTTTTAATGCAACAGGCTGAACAATGTATGCAGTTTGGGGTTCCTGCGATTGCTTTATTTCCGGTGATTGATTCATCACTTAAGAAGCTGAATGCAGAGGAGGCTTATAACCCTGAAGGGTTGGTGCCAAGAATTGTTAGGCAGTTAAAAAGTAATTTTCCTGAGCTTGGCGTTATTACTGATGTTGCACTTGATCCATACACTAGCCACGGGCAAGATGGTCTGATTGATGACAGTGGTTATGTGATGAACGATGAAACAATTGAGGTATTACGGCAGCAAGCGTTGGTTCATGCACAAGCTGGTGCGGATATTGTTGCCCCTTCGGATATGATGGATGGACGGGTTGGCGCGATCCGCTCTACTTTGGATGAAGCTAAATTTATTCATACTAAAATACTGGCCTATGCAGCCAAGTATGCTTCTAGTTTTTATGGGCCGTTCAGAGATGCGGTTGGTTCTGCAGCTAATTTAGGTGCTGGTAATAAACATACCTATCAAATGGACCCAGCTAATTCCAATGAAGCATTATGGGAAGTTGGGCTTGATTTAGATGAAGGTGCTGATATGGTAATGATCAAACCTGGCTTACCTTATCTAGATATTATCTATAGAGTAAAAACTAAATATGGTGCGCCAACTTTTGTTTATCAGGTGAGCGGTGAATATGCCATGCTGAAGGCAGCTTCAGCAAATGGCTGGCTTGATGAGCAGGCGTGTGTATTAGAATCTTTACTAGCATTTAAACGTGCTGGGGCTGATGCTATTCTTAGCTATTACGCAATTGATGCTGCTAAGTGGATGAAAGATAACACTTGAAATTAGGTAGATACTCTCTTAAAACACAAGCCCAAATGTTAAAAAAATGAACCTTTTTGTAATAATTTAAGTGAAAAATATTAATTTCAGCATTCTAAAACTAAGTACTGATTCATAAACGCTTAGTTCAGAATCAGGGCAAAAAGCTACAACTATTTTAGGCAAGATTGAAAAATACTTCAATATTAAGAGGTTACTTTTACAGGTGTAGTATAAAAGCGAGACCCATCAAATTCTGTTTTAGTTTTTAACATACCGTGAATAGCATGTAAAAGTT
>JAJFJL010000126.1 GCA_021774055.1 Nitrosomonas sp.
TAAGGATCGAGAAGAGAATAACCTGCGAAACTAACGCAGGATTTGTGTTCATATTCAAGGCATGTAAATAGGCGCATAGCACGGCTATGTAACTGTTTACATAACGCAGAAGATGAGTGTAAATGCAAAGTGAGTTTCGCAGGTTATTCTCTTCTCGATCCTAAGGAGCGCGCATTAAATAACTTGAGCAACTAGCGCAGGATTTACGCTCATATTCAAGGCCTGCAAACAGGCGCATAGCACGGCTATGTAACTGTTTGCATAACACAGAAGATGAATATAAATACAAAGCTAGTTGTTCAAGTTATTTAATGCGCGCTCCTAAGCATATATATTTTTGAAGGTATGTTATCTAGCAACTTAAGACTAAAAGGTTTGGCTGGACAACCTACCCCTACCACAATAACTAAGCCACAAAAACAAAAATAACCATTTAACTCACAAATAAATATGAGCAAAAATGGTTATCTTGTTTTCCTCCCTATAACGGGGCAACTTCAACCTATTAAATCTACTTTATTTCCTTCTAGATTTTTTACCCCTTCTTTTACCTTTTGGCTGAGGAGGTTCATTTTTTGGTGATTCCACCTGGCCACTACTATTTTCATTTGTATCTTTCTCATTCGATTCAGATTGATCAGCCTTACTTGTTACAGCTGTTTCATCTTTCTCGTCAGCATCCGACTCGTTTTTAGATTTTTCATCGGCAGTTAGTTGAAGCGGCGCATCCTTATCTAATTTTATTTTAGGTGCATTTTTATTTCTTTCCGCTTCCTCTGCTTTCTTCTCAAATATACGAGTTATCTGCCATTGCTGCGCAATAGATAATATATTGTTGCACAACGAATAAAGCACCAATCCAGACGGGAAGAAGAAGAAGAAAATACTAAATGCAACCGGCATAATTTGCATTATTTTAGCCTGAATAGGGTCAGCAGGTTTTGGACTAAGCTTAGACTGAATCCACATTGAGACACCCATTAACAACGGCAAAATATAATATGGATCAGGTACCGACATATCTGTAATCCATAGTGCAAGCGGTGCATAACGTAATTCTACCGCAGCCAATAAGGTCCAGAACAATGCAATAAATACCGGAATCTGAACCAGTATAGGCAAACAACCACCCAGTGGATTAATCTTTTCTTTCTTATAAAAGTCCATCATCTCCTGATTCATGCGCATTTTATCGCTACCGTATTGCTCACGAATACGCGTCAATTTTGGTGTTACTACACGTAACTTCGCCATTGAGCGATAACCTGCAGCCGACAATGGAAAGAATATCAACTTAACTGTCATCGTCAACAAAATAATCGCGATGCCCCAATTGCCAACATAAGAATGATAAAACGAAAGTAACCAGAATAAAGGCTTAGCAATTACAGTTAACCAACCATAATCTACAGTTAAATCAAGACCAGGAGATAACTCAGCTAGTTTCTCCTGCTCCTGTGGTCCCGCATAAAGCGGCATTGAAACATTCCTTATTTGACCAGGATGGACCAAACCAACAGGAACAATAACACCTGCCGTATAATGATTATCAGTTAATCGCTTGGCAAAATACTCTCTAGGCGTTTGTTGAGTTGGCAACCATGCGGTAACAAAGTAATGCTCCAGCATCGCAATCCAACCATTATCTGCATCAGCTGGATACTCTGCCTTGTTTTTATCCAGATCAGAGAATTTCACTTTTAAAAATTTATCTTCCTCGGTATACATAGCCACACCCAGATAAGATGGCATCATAAAAGCCGAACTTTTAGCCGGTGCATTGCCGTCACGTAATATCTGAAAATAAGAAAACGGCTGCAGCGTTGCTTCACTGTCATTTAGAATCTCAAATTCAACATCAATGACGTAGCCACCGCGATGAAAAGTAAAAACTTTAGCAACTTGAATATCGTCATCATCAGTTGTTGCTAACAAGCGTACTACAACTTTATCTTCACCTAGTGCTAACTCATAATTATAGATATTTGACGGAACAGTAAAGTTAGTTTTGTGGCTTGGAAGACCATCTCCAATAAGCCCAGCTTGCGCCACACTAATATTTGATGCCTGATTTTTTAACAAATCAAACGGTCTGTTTTTATCCTCTCTGGCGGGGTGATGTAGCAATCCTACACGACGGATATCACCACCAGAGGTATCAATTTCAGCGGTTATCATATCTGTCACGACATGAATAGTCTCTCCTACTGATAACAAACGAGGTGTAAACGATGGAGTTACCCCTTCGATACCTGCCCCCGCACCAACACCAGTTTCTTGCTGAGAAACCAATTGATCACCGGGAATCGGAAGCGGTTCATGACGTTGATTTTCAGTGCCTCCTGTTACACCTGTCATTGTTTGTTGGGGTGTTGGTGGTTGCATCTCTTTTTGCCACGAATCCCACAAAAACAGTAGAGACGTGGAAAGAATAATAATTAATATAAGTTTTTTTGTTTCCATCTTTAAATCTAGTCAGGTTGGTTTTCCAGGTAACACTCAGTTACCTATAAACAGGCATATAAATTAATAATACCTAAATTCTGCAAGTGATCATGTATATAGCGCGCAATTAATTGTTTTGCAGAGTGAAATTTATTCTAGATGGAACACTTATTGATGTTCCTAAAAAATAAAATTTGCCGCATGAAACAATCTGTTACGTAAAATATACATGCTCACTTGTAGTATCTAGGTAATAAACGAAGCACTAGGGAACTGGCTCATACCCTCCTTGACACCAAGGATTACAGCGTAAAATACGCCAAATACTAAGCTTCATTCCCCGGAAAAATCCATGTTTGGCAAATGCTTCACAAGCATAATGTGAACAAGTTGGATGAAATCGGCAAGAAGGTGCCATCATCGGACTTACACAATACTGATAAATCTTAATAAAAAAAATAATTATTTTTGACATTTTAATAGCTGCAGCATAAGTGCCTTCGCTTCTCCAGTTAAGCTAACCGAGTCACCCTTAGTAACCGGGCGCCGAAGGCGAATTACCCAATCCACACCAGTAGCACCCTGATTGTTTTGGTTCATGTTGATACGAAACATTTCCCGCAATAAACGTTTCACCCGATTACGCATAACTGCACGGCGTGCAACCTTTTTAGCAACAATCAATCCTAAACGTGAATAATCAAATTGATTAGGCTTAGCATACACTTGGATAAAATTACGACTGGCGTTGCACCGAAAACGTAATGCCGCAGAAAATTCTTCTGCTTTACGTAACCGGTACCTTTTTGGCAGGGAATAAATAAGGCTCTTTCAACAAAATTAAACTTCAATTTAAACAAACCAGAAACAATCTAAATAATTATAAATCTGATAATTTATAAGATCCTAATCTGTACCTAGGCGAGTTCGCCCTTTAGCACGACGTGCACGTATAATAGATGCACCACTTCGGGTTTTCATGCGCACAAGAAACCCGTGCGTACGTTTTCTGCGAATAACAGATGGTTGGTAAGTACGTTTCATTTTCCTCTCTCAAACCTCAGTAAATAGAACCGCTTATTACAACCTGTTATGGGGCATGGTGTCAACTTTATTTTCCTTAGAACCAAGGTAACCCTAGATAAAATTTACAACTGATTGGTATTTAATACATTATACCCCTACACCATCTCACAATCCTTTTGCAATCACTTGAATTTAAAGCTTAACACCTAGATCCTTCAAATAATCATGCATATAGTGTGTAGCAAATTTTTTCATTGATTGAATGTCTTTATGCGCGGAATACTTACCAATACTTCCGAAGAATAAATTTTACCTTGAAAAACATACTGTTACACTAACTATGCGCGCCAACTTACAGGATTTAGGTGATATGAAATTAAGCCGCAGGACAATCGTATTAATATACAGTACGTTACATAACTAAAATTTTTTCTTGTAAAACGTTGCAATCATTTGAATTTAAATCATAATAAATTTTTAATGCGATTACCCTGAATTAAGCCGGATGCTATCTTGAACATGCAGAGATAAAAGGCAGATAAAGAGGAGGATAAAGTGGGCGCTACCCTTTAACTGCGAATTATTGATTGAAATTATTGATTTTTTGAATGATTATAGAATCATAAAGGGTAGCGCCCCCTTTGTGTTTATCTGATTCCTAATATTGGTCATCAAGGTATCTAATTAAATCGGTCATTGTGACGATACCAACAATTTGTTTTTGTTTGTCTACCACGGGAAGGGAATGAAATTTACCTTCGGCAAGAATATTAGCTGCTTGTCTTACAGTATCAGTATCGTTAAGCACTGTAAGTTCGGTGTTCATTATATCCTTAATAGTGAATTGCTGATCAACAATGGCATCAACCGTACGTTCGTCAGCGCCACTAATCACTATATTAAGTTTCATCAAATCGGTTGAGCTTATTAGCCCAACCAAATTCTTCCCGTCAACTATCGGTACATGATGTATATTTGATTCGCATATAATGTGACGTACATCACTTATCTTTTGCCCTTGATGCACAGTAACAATTTCAGTGGACATTATTTTTGATATTAGTTCGTTCTTTTTCATGAAAATTAATTGCCTTTAAAATAGATACTATAGAATAATAAATATAAGTAACCTGAGTTCGGGATAATAGTTTTTGATTTTAATAGATATTCTCATATGTTATAAAGTTCTCAGTAAAATTTCCATGAAATCTCCCATACGACGTCATTCCTGCATGCTTTTAGCAGAAATGACGGAAAGAGACGCTTTCAGGCAATCCGGCACTCAAAAATAATAACAAATCATTACCTTCTCTTATCCCGAACTCAGGTTAAGTAGGTAACGCATAATGATACTTTTACCCACATTATATGAGTATAGTACACTGGCACACTAACCTTTAAATGCGAATTATTGATTAAAATCATTGATTTTTTGGATAGTTATAGAAAACAAAGGGTAGCGGTCGAGTAGACCGGCACTCCAATATATTGAATTCACACCCAATAAAAGTTATGGCCAAGCCCCTTTCAGAACCGTGCTTACGCTATTTACGCACACAACTCCTCAATAACACACTTCACCTCTAAGTTGATCTTAAGTACCCACGTAAAATTAATTTAACTTAATTTTGTAATTTCTTCAGCGGTTAATTATTTTATGTAAATCACTAGATCTTGAGGCTTATAGCAGAAAATAATTGTTTGTTATGCCATTTTTTTAGTTAAATTAATTTTAC
>JAJFJL010000127.1 GCA_021774055.1 Nitrosomonas sp.
TCCATTTAGACTTGTCCTTTTACTCTGATTCTTTGTTGGTTCTACGGTTACATAGAACAACTATGCGCCCTACGAACCGCCTCAAATCAGAGCAAAATAACCTCGCCTAAATTGGATGATTTATTATTTCCTTGCCCCTAAAACAAATCATCAACCGCACGCCTTGTCTATACATCGCCATTATGCGCCCATTAAATACTGACTATTTTTCTCGTTGCATCACCACTCTGAAGCAAGCTTTCGATGGTTTAAATCAACATCCATCTGACAGTATCAACTATGATATTTTTCGCGCTGCCTGCGTTAAAGAATTTGAAATTATCCTGGAACAAACTGGTAAGTTATTAAAAAAATGTTTAAAACCTTACTTTGCTTCTAACAAACAGGTAGATCAACTTACCTTCAAAGATATTTTCCGTGTCGCCGCTAAACATAGCCTGATCACCCTTGAAGAAGCCGAACGTTGGTTAGTCTATCGTGACAACCGTAACGACACCGCCCACGACTATGGCGCAGGCTTCGCCAATCAAACACTGGCACTATTGCCGCAATTCATCCTAGATGCCCGCCGTATTAACCAAGTAATCCAGCAGCAACAATCATGAGCCAACTTATCCTGCGCCGACAAGACCGTAGGCGATTATTGGAACTACTAACTACGCACTTACCAAGCATCACAGCTTGGGCTTATGGCTCACGCGTAAATGGCAGCGCCCACGCAGCCAGCGACCTTGATCTAGTATTACGCTCAGCAGATTTAAGCCCAATCCCATTTGAACCACTGGATGATTTTTTACAAGCATTGCGTGAATCTAATATCCCAATTTTAATCGAAGCACGCGACTGGGCAAGGCTACCCACTGTCTTTCATCAGGAAATATTGGATGATTATGTGGTGGTGCGTACGGGAGATGAAAAGCTGGAAGATACCGAGAGTTTGATTACGACGAGAAGTTAGTATGTTTTGTTGCTATTCAAACTGGATACCCCAATAAGGTAGGGCACCCAGTTCTGTAGATTTTATTTTACCATTGCTGTTAACGGTACAATTTCTGAATAAATATGAGATAATTCAAATGATTGAAAACTATCCGGAGAATCTTTTGATTGCGCATGACAAGTAAAACAGTGCTTATCTTGCTCATAAGTTTCCATAGTAGCATTTGCTAGTTTTAAAGAACCTCTTAAGGCTGTTGGCTTTGTTGACACAAATGCTGTTGTATTTGGAATAGGCGCATCTGCAGTTTCACTTGGTGCGCTAGTCCAAATCCCACCAACTTGGATGTAATTCTTTCTAAGATCACCGCTACTTAACTGCGCAATAATAGAATTATTATTTGATAGCAACAAGGTATTGTTATCAGCAGAACCTGCAACTGGTTCGCTGCCCCAAGGATTAATGCGCACCGTATTTGACGGAACAATCCCACCCGAACAAACTGATTCTCCGCTCTTATTATTAGCCACAATATTTGCACCACTCAAGTGCATACACTCAACATTCGCCGGTGTTTCAGAACCTTTTTCTGCCATGAATACAAAGCTAGCATCAGAAGAATAATTCTGTGTTTGAAGTTTGCTGTTTTTATCATAATAATAGTAATCAGCATCAGGAGCATTATTAATATGCTCAAAGGTAGACCAAACAAATTCAGGATGGTTTTGTACAGTACCAACCACATGCATTCCTACCAGTGCCAATTCAGTTATTTTAGTACCAGAAGGAGTCCATACTGTATTGTCAGCATTAGTTTTATACGCTGGAACTTCTGCATTAATCGTAATAAATGACTCAGGATTAGAGACTGTCTTAGCTTCTACCCAAGAAGTTTTTAATTCCATGGAGAGTGTTTCATCATCAAGTATTTCTGGATAAACCTTTTTAACAGCCTGCATCTCAGCACTATTATGTGGAAATTCAGTCATACCTGGAAATTTTCCAGTTTTCTGGCCAGTTAAAAAATAACCGAGAAAATTATTTACATGAACCCCATAATAAACTAGCGAGTTACCTTGTGATATTAATACACCATTATCACCACCAGCCTGCCCTATTTCACCAATCTCACTAATTTTTTCATCTCGCAAACTAAAGTTTATTGCCTGCCCATCTACATTCTCAATAAGATGGCGCTTCCCACTAACAGCTGGCGACACATTAAAAATAGACACACCATCAATGACCAGCCCGTCACCCTCTGGTGAGGTTAACCAGAGAAACATTTGCGCCCCCCACTTATAAAAATCACACACTGTATTGTTAGTTGGAAAATTAACGCTGTCAGCAGGATTAACCCAACCATTAGTAGTTGGCCTGCCCTCCCCAAACCAACTATTAAATTCATTAGCAGGAACTACACAAGTTGGCTTTACATCCTGAGGCAGTGCAACCTGAGCTTGGGCTGTTGAAGTAATTGCCATTGTAGCTAGCATAGCTCCACATAATGCACTAGCATTAAATAATTTGAAACGTGACATAATAATATTCCACTTTTAAAGTTAATAATTATCCTTTAGATAACAAGTGATTATCTTGCAAGGAGAAAGATACAATACAGCAAATGAAATAATAATGATGTGGGAAATAACACTATTCATCTTAGAATTAAGCAATAAATATCAACAGCAATTATATTGTCAGCACACTCATTTGGAGGGCATTACAGCAGTAACAATCAGTTATTAAATTCAGTCTTGATAAGGAACGTGCATGAAATAACTTGAGCATCTAGCTTTGTCTTTATGCTCATCTTCTGCATTATGTAAACAGTTACATAGCCGTGCTATGCGCCTGTTTACACGCTTTGAATATGAGCATAAATCCTGTGCTAGTTGCTCA
>JAJFJL010000128.1 GCA_021774055.1 Nitrosomonas sp.
GGGTGTCGTTGAAGGTTAATACGTTTAAATAATGTTTTTGATAATTAGGAGATAAAGTATGTCTGCAAAAGAAGTAAAGTTTGGAGATTCAGCACGTCATAGAATGGTAGCCGGTGTTAATGTTTTAGCTGATGCAGTTAAGGTTACATTAGGGCCAAAAGGTCGCAATGTTGTACTGGAGCGCTCTTATGGCGCGCCAACAATTACTAAAGATGGTGTGTCTGTAGCAAAAGAAATTGAACTTAGTGATAAGTTTGAGAACATGGGTGCACAGATGCTAAAAGAGGTTGCTAGTAAGACTTCAGATGTTGCTGGTGACGGTACTACTACCGCGACGGTGTTGGCACAGTCGATCGTTAAAGAAGGCATGAAATTTGTTGCTGCCGGTATGAATCCAATGGATCTTAAGCGTGGGATTGATAAAGCGGTTACAACCGCAGTTAGTGAATTGAAAAAACTTTCAAAGCCTTGCACAACTGGTAAAGAGATCGCCCAAGTTGGTAGTATTTCAGCTAATTCAGATGTTGAAATTGGTGAGATTATTGCGGGTGCAATGGAAAAGGTTGGTAAAGAAGGCGTTATTACGGTAGAAGATGGCTCTGGTTTGCAAAATGAATTAGATGTAGTTGAAGGTATGCAGTTTGATCGTGGTTATCTGTCACCTTATTTTGTAAGTAGTGCAGATAAGCAAATTGCATTATTAGAAGATCCATTTATTTTGTTACACGACAAAAAAATCTCTAATATTCGTGATCTGTTACCTGTGTTGGAACAAGTAGCAAAAGCTGGTAAGCCATTGTTGATTATTGCTGAAGATGTGGATGGTGAAGCATTAGCAACTTTAGTTGTAAATAATATTCGTGGTATTTTAAAAACTTGTGCAGTTAAAGCTCCAGGGTTTGGTGATCGCCGTAAAGCAATGTTAGAAGATATCGCCATTCTTACCGGTGGTACTGTTATTGCAGAAGAAGTTGGGCTGACATTAGAAAAAATAACTCTTGAGAATCTTGGTCAGGCTAAACGTGTAGAGATAAACAAAGAAAATACCACGATTATTGATGGCGCTGGTGATGCGGCTAATATTGAGAGTCGTGTGGCACAAGTTCGCACGCAAATTGAAGAAGCAAGTAGTGATTATGACAAAGAAAAACTTCAAGAGCGTGTTGCAAAGCTTGCTGGTGGTGTTGCATTGATTAAAGTTGGTGCGGCAACTGAAGTAGAGATGAAAGAGAAAAAAGCGCGAGTTGAAGATGCATTGCATGCGACACGTGCTGCAGTTGAGGAAGGTATTATTCCCGGTGGTGGTGTTGCTTTATTGCGCGCTATTAGTGCTGTCAGTGGTACTAAGGGTGATAATCATGATCAAGATGCAGGGATTAAGATTGTGTTGCGTGCATTGGAAGAGCCATTGCGTCAAATTGTGACAAACTGTGGAGATGAGCCTTCAGTTGTGGTGAATAGAGTTATTGAGGGTGATGGTAATTTTGGTTATAACGCAGCTACTGGTGAGTATGGTGATGTTGTTGCAATGGGAGTTCTAGATCCAACAAAAGTTACCCGTTTTGCACTGCAAAATGCAGCATCTGTTGCTGGTTTAATGTTGACTACTGATGCCATGGTTGCCGATCTACCAAAAGATGAATCCGCTGGAGGAGGTGGTATGGACGCTGGTATGGGCGGTATGGGCGGCATGGGTGGTATGGGCGGCATGGGTATGTAACCTAGACCTTGTAAGCAGTCTACATGTAATGTGCAACAAATTGTTTTATAGAGTAAATTTTGTTTGCGTATAATAATTTGCTAGATGGAACAGTTTGTTGTGTTTGTGCGATCCTTAATAGGATCTAGGTATTATGTTGTTTGTTTTGTGGTAGATTCCTGTGCTATGAAAAAAATTAAAGATTATCCGTTAAAGGAAACTGCGCTTAAAGATCGTGTGATTCTTGTAACTGGTGCTGGGCAAGGTATTGGTAAAATGGCTGCATTAACCTACGCAAAATGTGGTGCAACTGTAATTTTACATGGACGTAAGGTTGAGAAACTAGAGCGTGTTTATGATGAAATTGATGCACTAGGTAAGTCGCAGGCAATTATTTTTCCACTTGATTTAGAATCTGCCAAAGACAAAGATTTTGCAGTTATGGTGGGAGCAATAGCTCAGCAATTAGGCAGGTTAGATGGTATTTTACATAATGCATCTTTTCTTTATGGTGTTAGTCCATTAGAAAATCAAACGCTTGTTCAATGGCAAGTCATGATGAAAATTAATTTAATGGCTCCATTTGCGTTAACAAAGGCTTGTTTACCGTTACTAAAAGCTTCTTCTGATGCTAGTGTAGTTATGACATGTAGTACCTATGGCCATAATCCAACAGCTTATTGGGGTGGTTTTGCAGTAGCACAGGCTGGTGTGGAAGCATTGGTGAAAATACAAGCTGAAGAATGGGAAATGTTTCCGAATTTACGAATTAATACAGTGATTCCTGGTTTGGTAAATACGCCGCAGCGTGCAAAAACCCACCCGGGTGAAGTAAAGCATACTATGCGGCAACCGGAAGATTTGATGTCAACTTATTTATATTTAATGAGTCCAGATAGTAAAGAGATTAGTGGTCAGACAATATTTTGTCAAAATGAGTCTTTCTAGGTATGTTTGTAAGTAAGGAACGTGCATGAAATAACTTGAGCATCTAGCTTTGTCTTTATGCTCATCTTCTGCATTATGTAAACAGTTACATAGCCGTGCTATGCGCCTGTTTACACGCTTTGAATATGAGCATAAATCCTGTGCTAGTTGCTCA
>JAJFJL010000129.1 GCA_021774055.1 Nitrosomonas sp.
TGAGCAACTAGCACAGGATTTATGCTCATATTCAAAGCGTGTAAACAGGCGCATAGCACGGCTATGTAACTGTTTACATAATGCAGAAGATGAGCATAAAGACAAAGCTAGATGCTCAAGTTATTTCATGCACGTTCCTTAATGAGTATATGTTACTGTATCAAGTATGGGGTAGGTTTTGTATGATCATTTGCAGGGTTCTAAGTTAAAATTATTTCATGTGCCTTCCTTAGGGGCCAGGAAATAATGCTTTATCCATTTATGCTTGCTTTTTTACTCTGATCTTTCGTTGGTCCTACGGTTACATAGAATAACTATGCGCCCTACGGACCGCCTCAAACCAGAGTCAAAATGACTTCCCTAAATTGGACAAACTATTATTTCCTGGTCCCTTATCTTGTAAGCTGCATGGAATATGGTACATTAGAAAATTGTAACCTAGATCCTGCAAGTACTTGCAGGATCTAGGTGTAACGTTTAATTAAGTTAAAGGAGGAGATTAGTTAATGGAATGGGAATCTTTGATGATGGGAGATGCGGAAATTGCTTTGATGTTTTCGCTGGTAGCTATTCCACTTGCAATCTGGTTGCAGATTTGGGTAAGAGGCCGTAAATTAAAACGACGTAATCAATCAGGATTAGAAGAGTTTGAAGGTACCGGCTGGGCTTTTATGTCAATTGTTGTAGAAGGAACAGCCATAATTGGCGGTTTGATGCTAGTTATCTTGGGTACTAGTGGAATAATTAAGTATATTCTTACGTTCTATACTTGATGATGTATTATTGAGCCTAGATCCTATTGGGATCCTACTGTATAAAATACATGCAGTAGGATCAAAAATAGTGTTAGGAAGTTTTAGCAGTAGATTTTTTGGTGGCTTTAGCTTTTGTGGTGGTTTTTGTTGAGGTTTTTTCTTTAGCTGTTTTCCTTGGTTCAAATTCAAAACCTACTTTTCCATCGCTACCTGTTACTAAATAAGCTGAAAATGGGCGCCCTTTTTTAGAAGTAAACTTTGTTAGTAAGTCGGTTTTTCCTGTTTCTAGTAATTTAACAACTTGTTCTTGCTCTATTGGTCGGCTAAGAATTATTTTTCCGGTTCTAAAAGTACAGTTACGAGTTGGTCCAACAGATTTCTCACAGACATAATACATTCCATGCTCAAAAACCGAGTTACTACATTTTGGGCATTTTCCTAAAGCCGTTTGGTTACTGAAGTCGACTTCTTCCGTATTGTCATCATCATCATTACCAAAATCAAACTTTGTTTCAAGCTCGTCGTTAAGTTTGATGTTGGCATTGAATAATCGTCCCATTTTACTACGAAAACCTTGTAATGGCCCGACTTCTCGTTGTGTGACTAATGTTTCCATTTCTTCTATATCAAACTGACGACCGGCCACTATTTTCCATAGAAAAAATTCACATTTCTGGCATTGAAATTTTTTGTAGGTTTCATGGATAACACCTCCACATTTTGGGCAGGGCGATTTAAGAATAGAAAAATCCCCGCTGATAGTTTCCCCTCGATGGTTTTTTGCTTGCTCAACCATGTGCCGTGTTATATCAGCAATTTTTTCCATAAATGCACTACGTTTAAGTTCTCCCTGTTCAATCTGACGTAGCTTGAATTCCCAGTCTCCGGTTAGTTCAGGAGAAATAAGCTCTGGTATTTTTAAGCCACGTAATAATGTGATGAGAGAAAAAGCTTTGGCTGTTGGTTGTAGTTCACGCCCCAGACGTTGGACATAGTTTTCATAGACAAGTCCTTCAATAATAGATGCCCTGGTAGCTGGTGTGCCAAGCCCTTTTGCGCGCATGGCTTCACGAAGTTCTTCGTCCTCAACTAGTTTTCCGGCACCTTCCATGGCGGATAACAGTGTGGCTTCATTAAATCTTGCTGGTGGTCTGGTCTGATTAGCAATTACTTCTATTTCGTCAGTAGCAATTTGTTCGTCAGGTGTTATTGCGACAAGTGTTGAATCATCGTCAGTTTTATTTTTAATACTTTTCCCGTAAACAGCTTGCCACCCTGGGTTAACCATAACTTTTCCCTCGGTTTTAAACGGCTCATCTTCAACACGTGTAATTCTAGTTGTTATTAGAAATTCAGCAGCAGGATAAAAAATAGCTAAAAATCGTTTAACAACTAGGTCATAAAGTTTGGCTTCTGGTTCTTTTAGTTTTTTTGGTGCCAGTAAGGTTGGAATAATCGCGAAATGATCAGAGATTTTAGTGTTGTTGAAAATACGTTTATTTGGTTTTACCCAGTCTGATTTTAAAATTTGTTTTGCAAATTCTGTATATTCAGTTTTTTCTAAAGCAGCTAGTGTGTCTTTGACTGTGTCAAGATAATCTTCAGGTAACGCGCGTGAGTCAGTTCGTGGATAGGTAAGTACTTTATGTCTCTCATATAGTGCTTGCGCTAGACCAAGTGTCACTTTAGCAGAAAAGCCGAAGCGGCTATTGGCTTCTCGTTGCAAACTAGTAAGATCATAGAGTAACGGGCAAGTTTCTTTGCTTGGTTTGCTTTCTTCGCTGACACTTCCAGGTTTGTTTTGGCATTTAGTACGAATTGCTTCAGCTTTATCTTGTTGCCATATTCGATCAGCTTTTAATGCATTATTATTTTTATCTTTAGAAAATTTCTCGTCGAACCATTTGCCGGTATAGATGCCGTTTTTTGCGCTAAAGGTACCAACAACTTCCCAGAAGTCTTGAGGAATAAATTTTTTGATGGACTCTTCACGTTTAACAAGAATTGCTAGGGTAGGGGTTTGTACACGCCCAACCGTAGTTTTATGAAATCCACCTTCTTGTGAATTAAACGCTGTCATGGCACGGGTGCCATTAATTCCAACTAACCAATCTGATTCTGAACGGCTGACAGCAGCTTCTGCTAATGATTGAACTTCTGAGTTATCTAGTAATTTGGTAAATCCACTGCGGATGGAAGCTGGTGTCATTGACTGTAGCCATAGACGTTTAATCGGTTTTTTAGTTTTGCTGTGGCGTGCAATATAGTAAAAAATTAATTCACCTTCACGTCCAGCATCGCAAGCGTTAATCAGTGTGTCGACGTCTTTACGTTTGATAAGCTTGGTTAAAAGTTTTAAGCGTGTTGCGGTCTTCTCAATTGGATTAAGATCAAAATGCGGTGGGATTACAGGTAGATTTGTGAAGCTCCACTTGCCGCGCTTAACTTCAAATTTTTCTGGTACTACAAGTTCTAGTAGATGACCTACAGCAGAAGATAAAACATATTCTTCACTTTCAAAATAATCTGTATGTTTAGTGAAATTTCCTAGTATTCTTGCAATATCAGTAGCTACAGAAGGTTTTTCAGCAATAATTAGAGCCTTGCCCATGTATTTCCAATTGGTAAATTAAAATCTAGATCCTGCAAGTAATCGAACGCATACTGCACAACAAATTGCTCCATATAGTAAACTTTATTCTTTGGGAATATCAATAAGTATTACGTGCAGAATAAAATTCACTGTATGAAGCAACTTGTTGCACATTATATGCACGATCGCTTGTAGTATCTAGGTAAAAGTTAGTAATAAGCAGCAAAAGTTATTTGTGCCGTGTATTTGTTAAAAGATAATGGTGACATTTTAATGTTGATAATATCCGTCATGTGTAATCAACAGTTTTTCAAGAATTGTTTGTTCTGTTAGTTGGTTTTTGATCCAAAGTTCTGTTAGCACAATTAGTTTTATTTTTTCTATGCTGGTTGTGTCTTCATCCATAGTGAGTACCTGATCAATCAATAATTCACGCTGTAACGGATTAATAACGCCAGTTTGCTCTAGGAACATGATAAAACCTTGACCTTCCGTATCAATTTTTTCCATCTCAATTTGAGCATAACAACGAAATGAATCATTTTGTGACAGTGTGACTGGATAATCTCCGCTGTCTTGTTCTGCCAGGTTAGATAGCCAATCAAGTGTTTGAGAAATTTCATCATTATCAAAGCCAGCTAACACTAGCTTGCGTGAGAGAGTGGCAGAGTCAGGATAGTTTCCCGAGTCGAAATAATTTTCAAATAAATAAATAAGAATGTCGAACATGATTATTTTGTCTTATTTTGGTTATAGTGGCCGAATTAATTAGTTTTACTGGAATTGCTAAAGTGTCTGTGTAACTTAGGAATGTGCACAAAACAATTTAGATAATTAACTTTATTTTTATATCCATCATCTGTGTTATATAGCTGTTTCAGTACCTTGCTCTTGACAAAAAGCACTGCACTATAAAATTTGTAACCGTGGTCGCGCGAAGTATAAGCTATTTCATGTGTATTCCTTAGATACGTTGATAATATCCACCAGGCACGCTGGCAATTGCTCCATCAAGTTCTAGTGTTAATAGCATGGCGGATACAGCTTCAACCGTCAAGCCACTACGAATGCAAAGAGTATCAATATCTGTTGAGTCATAGTCAATGTATTTGAGTAGTAACAAGTTTTCACCAGATGCCGGTGTGTTGTCATTTTTAATTTTATGTGTGGTAGGCATGCTTATTATAGGTGGGTAGCTTAGCTCATCCAGAACATCTTGGATATTTTCTACCAATTTTGCACCTTGTTTGATGAGAGCATGGCAACCTTTTGCGAGTGGTGAATGAATTGAGCCAGGAATAGCTAAGACTTCTCGTCCCTGCTCTAGCGCTTGGCGTGCGGTGATTAATGAGCCGCTACGTAATGCTGCTTCTACAATTAAGCAACCTTGACTCATGCCGCTAATAATTCTATTGCGGCGTGGAAAATTGCGTCCAATAGCCGGGGTGCCTAGTGAGAACTCTGAGATTAATGCTCCGTTGTTTGCTAGCTTATGTGCAAGATCATGGTTTCTTGACGGGTATACGATGTCAAGGCCGGTACCCACGACTGCAATGCTTGATGAGGTGCCTTGTAGACCGCCATGATGTGCCGCAGTATCAATGCCTGATGCCATACCACTAATGATACAAAAACCTGCATTGCTGGCTGCTTCAGCGAAAGACTCTGCATTGGAAATACCTTTTGGGGTTGCATTGCGGCTACCAATAATAGCTAATTTAGGGCTGCTGAGTAGTTTACGTTGTCCTTTGAAATAAAGCAGTGGTGGTGGGTCAGGAATATTTAACAATAAACTTGGGTAGTCTGGGTCTGCTAGCGTAATAATTGAATTAGTTGGATTTTCTAGCCATTTGAGAGTGTTATTAAGTTTTGTTTTATCAGGACCTTGTTTAAGATTGTGGACGACTGATTTTTTGATGATACGCTCAAGTGCTTGGTTGTTTGCAGATAAGATGTTGTTAGGGCTGCCAAAAGCAACCAGTAATCGACGAATTGATGCATCACCAAGTCCATTAATTAGGCTGATGCGAAGCCAGGATTCAATATCCGGCGAAAGTGTCATAGAGTAGTATTACCTATATTTTTGTGGAGTTCTAACAGCGTCAAAAATTTTAATTGGTTGCGCACTTTGCATGACTAAAGCATAAGATACTTTGTCAAACACTCGAAATACAAAGACTAAACCTGTGCGTTCGTCCGGCAATTGTACAATCCTTCGGTCAAGACTCATAGCTTGACTTCTGCGATAAACAGCTAGTACATGTCCCATCTCTAGTCCATCACGTGCACCTTTGTTAAGGGTGATAATTGCACCTCGGCCGATTTCAGTAACTCCACCGTATACCGAGATAATGCGACCGTCGATAAAGTATTCAGGTGCATGCGGTGCGTAATTATTGAAACGAATGTCAGGAGCACTAATAAGTCGATCACCCTTTTGTATTTCTAGCACAGAGCGAGTGACTGTTGCGGTGCTGATGTCATCAAACAATTTGACATCAATATCGCCTAGGTAGGTTGCTTCATAACCTAATATTTGATTATTGGCGCTAGGATCTCTTAGTGCTTTTCCTGGACGAAATATCTGCCATGCTGAGCCTTGATCTTCTGGTAAGTTGCTGGTATAGATAGTGTCTCCGACACTTAGGATGACACGGTTGTCACTAGATCCAATGATATACGGTGCGTTTGCTAAACCATTTTTGTCAATGACAATAGGTTGGCTTAAAAAGGGTTCAATGTCTGCTGCAGGAATGCTTGGAATGGCAGAAACATATGTGCTTTCGGTTCTTGTTTTAGGAGAAAGTTTAATAGTTGCTTTTTCTTCGGACAGTCGCAACTGCATCCCGTTAAGTGTTCTCTCAAGTAAAATAATATCGCCTGGGTATATTTTGTGCGGGTTTCTTACTTGTTCCTGATTTAGACCCCAAATCTGAGGCCATTGCCAGGGGTTTTCTAAGAATCGCGATGAAATTCCCCAAAGTGTGTCGCCAGAGGTGACAATATGGCGGCTAGGAGGGTCATTTCTAAGCGTGATGTCATTAGCGCTGGTAGGAAAAATAAAAAATAGGCTTGCGAATAAAATTGTGGATGTAATAATAAACTTGCGCATAAGGTAATCCAGGTTGCAAAAATAAGTTTTGTTGATCAATTAATGCCGATTTTAACAAATTAAGACATGTTGTTTGCTTAATTAGTTTTACCTTGATCCTGCAAGTGATTATACGTATTTTGTACAATAGATTGTTTTGTATGGCAAACTTTATTCTTTGTGAATATTAACAAGTATCCTGTGTAGAATAAGTGCCCTGTGATGAATAAAATTCATTCTATAAAACAATTTGTTGCAAGTTATATGTGTGATTATTTGTAGGATTTTGGTTTAGAGTCTAGATGTTATTAGGTAAGTTTCTCAAGTAATTACGTGATAATACAATTGATAGATTGTATTTGGTTTATTAAATTACATAAGTTTTTATGGCTATTTTAAAGATTCTGCAATATCCCGACGATCGGTTGCATACCGTAGCACAGGCGGTGTCCAATGTAACCGATGAAACACGTATATTAATACGGAATATGGTTGAGACCATGTATGCGGCACCAGGAATTGGTCTTGCAGCTACTCAGGTTGATGTGCATCAGCGTATTGTTGTAATTGATACCTCAAAGGAGCAAGATAAATTATTGGTGCTAATAAATCCAGAAATTGTTACTAGTAGCGGTGAATTTAGCTATGAGGAAGGTTGTTTGTCTGTGCCAGGGATATATGGAAAAGTACAGCGTGCCGAATCAATTACTGTTCGCGCGCTAGGTTCTAATGGCGATTCATTTACATTGGATGCGAGTGGTTTGCTTGCTGTTTGTATACAACATGAGATGGATCATTTAGTAGGGAAAATATTTGTTGAATATTGGTCAAGGTTAAAACAGTCACGTGTGCAATCAAAGTTAAAGAAGCGCCAGCGTAGTGTAATGTAACTTATTATAAATAAAAGATAATATTGTTATTGTGAATTAGGTTGTGGTTGTTTAGGTTACGAAGTGTTGGTTAACTTAGAATACATAAATTAGGTAATAACAGAATATATTTAAAATGAAAATTATTTTTGCTGGTACGCCGGTATTTGCAGCTAGCGCATTGGAAGCCTTAATTGCCGCTGGTCATAAGATTGTATTAGTGCTAACTCAACCAGACCGCCCGGCTGGTCGCGGTATGAAAATGGTTGCTAGTGCAGTTAAGTTGTTGGCTTTGGAACATAACCTCACGCTGCTACAGCCAGCGACGCTTAAGTCACCGGAGATACATTTACGGTTGCAGGAATTTGAAGCAGATGTAATGGTAGTTGCTGCATATGGATTAATTTTGCCGGAAGTTGTATTAAACATACCAACGCTAGGATGTTTGAATATTCATGCTTCATTATTGCCACGTTGGCGTGGTGCTGCACCTATTCAGCGTGCAATACTTGCTGGTGATCAGGAAACAGGTATTACGATTATGCAAATGGATGTTGGCTTGGATACTGGTGCGATGTTGTTAAAAGAATCAGTTCCTATTGGGCAAACGGATACAACAGCAACATTACATGCCAAGTTATGTTTACTGGGTGCGCATAATATTGTGAAAGCATTAATCCTGTTACAGCAACAAAAATTAATTGCCAAGGTGCAGGATGATACGCTTGCTTGCTATGCGCCTAAAATTAAGAAGCTAGAGGCAAAGATTGATTGGCAGTTAAATTCTGATCAGATAAGTCGGGTGGTGCGTGCTTTTAATCCAAGCCCTGGAGCTTATACGTTCTGGCAAGGAAAGATGTTGAAAATCTGGCAAGTAAAATTAATTGTTGGTGAATCTGGTAAACCTGGTGAAATTATTTCAGTTGGGCGCGATGGTGTTGCTGTAGCGTGCAATGGTGGTGTGTTATTACTTGAAATATTGCAGAAATCAGGTGGAAAAAAGTTAACATCAGTAGAGTTTTTGACTGGTAGTTGTTTGCAGCTAGGAGATAGTTTTGATTAATAGTTGTGTAAAATGATTAAGCTACAACGTATTGCAGCAGGAGCTATTGGTCAGGTTTTTGCTGGCGCTAGTTTGACCATGGTGTTGCAGGCTGTTTGGCAAGCTAATCCAGAGCTTTCTAGTCAACATCGAGGTGCGATTCAGGATATTAGCTATGGTGTTTTACGTTTTTATGGGCAGCTTGACAAGTTGTTGCTGTCATTATTAAAAAAACCATTGTCAGATGAGTCATTACGTTATTTGTTGCTGGTAGGTTTGTATCAGCTGCAATATAGCAAAGCTCCTTCCCATGCTGTGGTTGACCATGCCGTTTCTGCCGCAGGTTTCTTACGTGGTGGTAAGGGAGCGCAGGGATTGGTTAACGCAGTATTACGTAATTTCATTAGACGACGTGACGTTTTATTGACTCAGGTACTTGATAGTGAAGTTGGGAGGTATTCTCACCCACAGTGGTGGATTGATAAGCTACGTTCACAATATCCACAGAATTATCAGGCTGTTCTGGCTGCTGATAATCAACATCCACCGATGACGTTACGAGTTAACCAGCGCAGAATTGATGTGGTTAAATACCGCCAATTGCTGGTTGAGCAGAATATGCCAGTGGAATTGTTATGGAATGGTGCATTAAAGTTAATACAGCCGGTTTCAGTAGATAAGCTGCCAGGGTTTGCAGATGGCTTAGTAACGATACAAGATGCCGGAGCACAATTGGCAGCGTCATTTTTGAATTTGCAAGATGGCATGCGTGTATTGGATGCTTGTGCCGCGCCAGGAGGTAAAAGTACGCATATATTAGAGCAAGCAAAAGTAGCTTTGACTGTGCTTGATAATGATCCGGCTAGGCTTGTTCGTGTGGAACAAAATTTAGATCGTTTGAAAAATAAGGGTGTTAACATAATCTGTGGGGATGCTGCAATACCTGAGGTATGGTGGAATGGTCAATTATTTGATCGTATCTTGGCAGATGTTCCTTGTTCTGCTTCCGGCGTGGTGCGTCGTCACCCTGATATCAAATGGTTGCGACGTGCAAGTGATATGGCTAAGTTTGCAGCAAGTCAGCAGGCTATCTTAAATGCTTTGTGGCAGGTCTTAGGTAAAGATGGCAAGTTGTTATATGTCACATGTTCTGTATTTAGCGAAGAAAATCAATGGCAGATAGATAATTTCTTAAGTCGTCATTTAGATGCGCGTCAATTACCATTGTCTCAAGAGGGAATGTTTGATGGACAATTATTGCCGGATTCACAACATGATGGTTTCTTTTACGCCTTGTTACATAAAACCTAATTTGCTGATGTGGCTGGCACAGTTATTGTGCGCGATAATCATGTTATTGTTTTTTGTCTCCATAGTACAAGCTGGAAGTGGAGTGCAAATAAAGTTTGCTAGCCTGGATCATATAGATGGTGGCTATCGACTTAATGTTGATTCTAATATCACGCTTAACCCCACCTTGAAGCAGGCGCTAAAAAAGGGAGTTACACTTTATTTTGTAACTAGATTTGGCCTGGTTAAGCCACGTTGGTATTGGTTTGATGAAGAGGTTGCGAGGGGTAAAATACGTGCAGAATTAAGTTATTATGCGTTGACACGTCAGTATCGCCTGCGTCACGGTGAGCAGTTGCAGCATTTTATTTCATTGCTAGAGGCGTTGCGCGTTTTAAGTCGGTTGCGTGATTATCCTGTAACTATAAATTCAGAGCTGGAGTCTGATGTTGACTATGTGGCAACGTTACGTGTTTGGTTGGATTTGCAACGTTTGCCAAAGCCATTTCAGGTCGAAACAATTGGTTCTAAAGCGTGGGTATTGACGTCTAGAAGACTGGAATGGCGAACAAAGCTACCTTTGTCTACACAGCAACTTTATGAGCAGGGACATTTGTGAAATATGTCATAATTTTTTGTGCAGGTTTGGGTGCTGCTATGTTGTTTCTGCTGGCTACAGCTGGGGCTAATACTGAATTTTTTGAGCGTCATTATCGGCTGTTGATTGCGCTTAATATTGTTTTTGTTTTTTTTCTCATGTTAATCGTGGGATATTTATTGTTGCGGCTGGTAGGCAGGTTACGGGCAGGTCAATTTGGTTCTAGATTGGCGTTTCGTCTGCTATTGGTTTTCTCCTTGATGGCTGTTGTTCCGGGTGTGTTGGTATATACCGTATCTGTACAATTTTTAGGGAAAAGTATTGAATCTTGGTTTGATGTTAAGGTGGATCATGCGCTTGAGGGTGGCTTGAATCTGGCACAAACTATGCTGGATAACTTGTTAGATGAGCTACGTAAGAAAGCGCAAGTGACTGCGCTGACATTATCAGAGCCAACTGTTTTACCGTTGCAGGTATTAAATGAATTGTTAGCACAAGCCCAGATAAAAGAAGCGACACTTTTTGGTCAAGATGGCAAAGTGATTACTTTTTCTAGTAAGAGTAATGTGGGTTTGTTTCCAGATAAACCGAGTTCATCAGTGTTACGTCATGTAAGAATGCAAAAAACTTATAGTGTGATTGAATTTGTACCGGAGGAAGGATTGCATTTGCGTGTTTTAGCACCGGTTAATGTGTTGAGTTTGAATGAAGATATTCGTGTTCTTCAATTATTACAGTCAGTACCGCTACAGTTGGCGGAAGATGCTGAAATTGTGCAGGCAGGTTATCGTGAGTATCAGGAACTATTGTTGTCACGCCAGGGATTGACAGGGCTTTATAGTGTCACGCTAACACTGGCATTGTTACTTTCATTATTTTCTGCGTTGGCAGCCGCTGTTCTTATTAGTGAGAGATTAAGTGCGCCACTGGGAATGTTGGCTAAAGGTACGCGCGCTGTGGCTCAGGGTGATTTTAGTAGGCGTCACCTGGTGCAAAGTGACGATGAGATGGGAGTATTGACAGAGTCTTTCAATATCATGACGCAACAGTTAGATGAGGCACGTGCCGCAGCACAGCTTAATCAGCAGAAAGTGGAAGGTGCTAGAGCACATTTAGAAAGCATTTTAGCCAACCTTTCCTCTGGTGTGCTGGTATTTGATGATGGTTTTTGTTTAGATACTGCAAATCGTAGTGCGGAACAAATTTTACAAATTCCATTAATTAGTCTGGACGGTTCGACGATTGATGGGTGTGTAGAAAAGGAACCTCAATTGACTGTGTTGGTTGCTGAAATCAGGCAAAGGTTTAAGTCAGAGCCAGTTGACGAATGGCAGCGCCAGATAACCCGTTCTGAAGACGGTAGTAATCAAGTGTTGTTGCTACGTGGAACACGTTTGCCACAAATCTCAGGTGGGGGAGGGGTAGTGGTATTCGATGATATTACAAATTTATTGCAGGTGCAGCGTACAGTTGCACGCGGTGAAGTTGCTCGTCGTCTGGCGCATGAAATAAAAAATCCTTTGACACCAATACAACTTTCGGCTGAACGTATGTTGCACAAGTTAGCAAAAAAGCTTAATGAGCAGGATGCAAAAATGTTACAGCGTTCTACTGAAACCATTGTTAATCAGGTGGAAGCACTAAAAAGAATGGTGAATGAATTTAGTGAGTACGCGCGTGCACCAGAATTAGAGCTGCGTCAGTTAGACGTTAATCGTTTGGTGCGTGAAGTGTTAGTGATGTATGAGATGGGTGGTGTTGCAACGGATGATCGTTTGCATTTAGAGATTGAGTTAGATTTGGCTGATGATTTGCCGTTAATTAGCGGTGATTCTGCACGTTTGCGTCAGGTGTTGCATAATCTTTTGCAAAATGCACAGGATGCATTGATTGACGTAGATTGTCCGATTATTTTAGTGCGTACTACAGTCGTGGAAGATGGGGTGCAATTGAGTGTGCACGATAATGGTAGTGGTTTTTTAGAGCAAATTAAAATGCATGCACTGGAGCCTTATGTGACAACTAAATCTAAAGGTACAGGGCTAGGGTTGTCAATTGTTAAGAAAATTGTTGAAGAGCATGGCGGGACAATACAGGTAGAGAATATATTGCCGCATGGTGCAAGTATTTCTATTAATTTACCAATGGTTGTTACGTATAATTCAACCTAGGTCCTGTAAGTGATCATACGCAATTTGTTACATATTATATGCACGATCGTTTGCAGGATCTAGGTTCAGCCGTAGTATAAGGATTTAGGTCTTAACTTTTATATGACCGAAAGGATACTGAAATGGTAACTAACAATACGATACTTGTTGTGGATGATGAAGTTGGTATACGCGAGCTGTTGTCAGAAATTTTAAGTGACGAAGGTTATCGTGTGGTGCTGGCAGAGAACGCCGGGCAAGCACGTGATTGGCGTTGTCAAGTGCGTCCTGATTTAGTTTTATTGGATATTTGGATGCCTGATACAGATGGTATTACTTTACTTAAAGATTGGGCTAGTGGTGGATTTCTTACTATGCCGGTAGTAATGATGTCTGGGCATGGAACAATTGATACGGCAGTAGAGGCAACACGTATTGGTGCATTTGGTTATTTGGAAAAACCAATACCGTTGCAAAAATTGTTGAGTACTGTTGGTAGAGCGTTACGTGGTGGTAAAAGTAAGCAGGCGTCTGTGCTTACGTTTGCTAGTTTGGGGAAAAGCGATGTTATTGTTAAATTAAAAAAACGCTTGGAGCAGGTTGTTAATTTAAATACGCCTTTGTTGCTTACTGGTGAACCAGGCTCTGGTGTGACGTTATGTGCGCGTTTTATGCACCGTACTAATACTCCATGGGTAGAGCCAGAAACACTAGCATTACTGGCTGATGCACCACTTACTCTATTGGAACAGGCTAGAAATGGTTTGTTGTTTCTTAAAGATGTTGGTGCGCTTAATAAGCTGGGCCAGAAAGGTTTGTTGTTGTTACTAGGTAAGTTGGGTAAATATAATGTTCGTTTGGTTTGCGCTACTTCATCGCCGCTGGCAGAGTTGACTGCGCGTGGTAGCTATAACCCGAAATTGTATGAAATGCTTAGTAGTTTAAGTGTTAGTGTGCCTGCCTTACGCGCACATCGTGAGGATGTTCCTGATCTTGCGGATCAAATTTTATCTCGTTTTGTCGAGTCAGGTGAAGTGCCATTATTACGATTTAGTACAGCAGCACTGAATTGTTTGCGGAATTATGATTGGCCTGGGAACCTTACGCAATTGACTGGTGTGGTGCGCTCTTTAGCATTAACTTGTACTGGTGATGAAATTTCTGCTGATTCGGTACAACAGGTGTTAGCGTTTCCAATATCGACGACAACGACATTGTCAGCTGTTTCAGAGATTCCATTGGATATTCCGTTACGTGAAGCACGAGATTTATTTGAAAAAGTATATTTTGAACGTCTAATTGAGCAAGAAAAAGGAAATATGACGCGTGTTGCTGAACATGCTGGACTAGAGCGTACCCATCTTTATCGTAAAATAAAATTATTAGGTATTCGTTTGCGTGGTAATTGAGTAAATATTCATCTTGCTTAGAAACGTGCATGGAACAAATTGGGCAACTATAGCATGATTTGAGACCATCTTCTGCGTATGTAAACAGCTGCATAGCCGTGCTATGCGCTTATTTACACGTCCCCGTATCAAGTACGGGGCAGGCTTTGAATATGAACATAAATCCTGTGATAGTTGCCTAATTTGTTCTATACACGTTCTTTAGTATGGTTTGTGAGTGATAATGTTTTAATTTAATTAATTGAAGTTTTATTTAAATTTGTTTTTTTATTGTTACGTGTTTTAGTGAATATGGGATAATGTCGCCATTGTTGGGTTGTGATAAGACCTGATGCAGGTAATAGTTTTGTTTTTTTGAATATAAGGGAGTTATTGTCGATGGGTACATTTAAGGATTTTGACGCGCCGGTGTTTAAGAATTTAACGAGTGCAATTCGTGCGTTGGCAATGGATGCGGTGCAAAAAGCTAATTCAGGTCACCCAGGTATGCCAATGGGTATGGCGGAAATTGCTGAGGTTTTGTGGATCCATCATTTGCGCCATAATCCGACTAATCCTGATTGGGTTGATCGTGATCGTTTCGTGCTGTCTAATGGTCATGGATCAATGCTGATTTATTCTTTGTTGCATCTTACTGGTTATGACTTATCAATAGATGACCTGAAAAACTTTCGGCAGCTGCATTCCAAAACACCAGGTCATCCAGAATATGGTTATACCCCTGGCGTAGAAACTACCACTGGACCATTAGGACAAGGAATTACTAATGCAGTTGGTATGGCATTAGCTGAAAAGATTTTGGCGGCGGAATTTAATCGTCCTGGTTTTGATATTGTTAATCATCACACCTATGTGTTCTTGGGTGATGGCTGCTTGATGGAAGGTATTTCTCATGAAGCTTGTTCATTGGCTGGGACTTTAGGTCTAGGTAAACTAATCTGTTTCTATGATGATAACAATATATCCATTGATGGGCATGTAGAGGGCTGGTTCACGGATGACACGCCAAAACGTTTCGAAGCTTATGGTTGGCATGTGGTGCCTGATGTTAATGGGCATGATCCAGTTGCTATTGAAGCTGCTATTGAAGCTGCTAAAAAAGCAAATGGTAAGCCAACTATGATTTGCTGTAAAACAGTTATTGGTATGGGGTCACCTAATCTGGCTAACACTCATTCTGTGCATGGTGCTGCGTTAGGTGATGCAGAAATCGCTGCTACACGCCCAAATATTGATTGGCATCATGCTCCATTTGAGATTCCTCAGGAAGTTTATGATGCATGGGATGGGCGTGTGAATGGTAAAAAACTTGAAGATGAGTGGAACCAAAAGTACGCTGAATATGCTGAAAAATATTCTTCAGAAGCGGTAGAATTTAAGCGTCGTATGGCTGGTGATTTGCCTGCTAATTGGCAAAGTCATGCAGAAAATGTAATCAATCAAGTTAACGCGAAAGAAGAAACTATTGCTAGTCGCAAAGCCTCACAAAACTCAATTGAAGCGTTAGCACCAATATTGCCGGAACTGATTGGTGGTTCTGCAGATTTGGCTGGATCTAACCTTACCATATGGTCTGGCTCTAAAGATGTGAATCAGGAAACTGGTGGTAATTATGTTTATTATGGTGTGCGTGAATTTGGCATGAGCGCGATGATGAATGGTTTGACGCTGCATGGTGGTATCGTACCTTATGGTGCAACTTTCCTTATGTTCTCAGAATATGCAAGGAATGCTTTGCGCATGGCCGCTTTGATGAAAATCAGGAATCTATTCGTATATACACATGATTCAATTGGATTGGGTGAAGATGGCCCAACTCATCAGCCTGTTGAGCAGATTTCTACGCTACGTTATATTCCTAATATGGATGTTTGGCGCCCTTGTGACACAGTTGAGTCAACTGTGTCGTGGGTACGTTCGATTGAACGTAAAGATGGTCCTTCTATATTAATATTTAGTCGTCAGAATTTACCTTTCCAAAAACGTGATGCGGCTACGATCAAGTTGATTGATAAGGGTGGCTATGTATTATCAGAAGCGGCCAATGGTAAGCCGCAAGCAATTATTATCGCGACAGGATCTGAAATTGGCTTAGCAATAGACTCACAAAAAGCATTAGCTGAATCTGGAGTGCATGTGCGGGTGGTTTCAATGCCTTGTACTGCTTTATTTGATCGTCAGGATCAAGCCTATAAGGATAGTGTTCTGTTGCAGGGTGTGAAACGTGTTGCGGTTGAGGCTGGTGTGACTGATTTTTGGCGTAAATATGTTGGTATGGAAGGTGCCGTAGTTGGTATTGATACTTTCGGTGAATCAGCGCCAGCCAGCGATTTATTTAAAGAATTTGGTTTTACTGTTGATAATGTGGTTAAAACAGTAAAAGACATTATTTAATTTTATCAGGTGTAATGTAGTTTTTTCATTATCACTAAAAGATTTTTATTGGAGGAGTTTTTAGTATGACAATTAAGGTTGGTATCAATGGTTTTGGTCGTATCGGGCGCATGGTTTTTCGTTCAGCAATAGAGAATTTTTCAGATATTGAAGTTGTTGCGATTAATGATTTATTGGAGCCAGATTATTTAGCGTATATGCTCAAGCATGATTCGGTGCACGGTCGTTTCAAAGGTGAGATTGCAATTGATAATGGAACGTTGGTTGTTAATGGTAAAAGAATTCGTTTAACTGCAATAAAAGATCCATCTGAACTTAAGTGGAGTGCGGTTGGTGCAGATGTAGTTGTTGAATCAACAGGACTTTTTCTTACCAAAGAAACTTGTCAGAAGCATTTGGATGCAGGTGCCAAAAAAGTCATTATGTCAGCACCGTCAAAAGATGACACCCCGATGTTTGTTTATGGCGTAAACAATAAGTCCTATGGTGGTGAAGCAATTATTTCTAATGCTTCATGTACTACAAATTGCTTGGCACCGATTGCTAAGGTTTTAAATGATAACTGGGGCATTAAGCGTGGTTTGATGACGACCGTGCATGCGGCAACAGCCACCCAGAAAACAGTTGATGGCCCGTCAAATAAAGACTGGCGTGGTGGACGCGGCATTTTAGAAAATATTATTCCCTCTTCAACTGGAGCGGCAAAAGCGGTTGGCCGGGTTATTCCAGAATTAAATAAAAAGCTGACTGGAATGGCTTTTCGTGTGCCAACATCTGATGTGTCCGTGGTTGATCTTACGGTCGAATTAGACAAAGAAACATCTTATGAAGATATCTGTAGTGCAATGAAGTCAGCTTCCGAAGGTGCTATGAAAAATGTGTTGGGTTACACCGATCAGAAGGTCGTTTCAACTGACTTCCGTGGCGAAAGTAACACTTCAGTTTTTGATGCAGAAGCAGGGATGGCTTTGGATGGAAACTTTGTTAAGGTGGTTGCTTGGTATGATAATGAATGGGGTTATTCCACTAAAGTGCTAGAAATGGTGCGTGTGGTTGCAGGCTAATTAAATTAGTTTGTTATTGTTGTAATATAAAAATCAGAATGCTAGGTTTTCTATTAAAACAGAGTGTTTCTGATTTTATAGGTATGTAAGGGATAGGTAGTTTGCACTGTTCTTTATATTTTTGATTGAAAAAAATCGGAGTGTCTCGTGTCAGTTATCAAGCTTGTTGATCTTAGTCTCAAAGGTAAACGTGTGTTTATCCGTGCCGATCTTAATGTTCCTGTGCAAGCAGGTAAAGTTACTTCAGATGCACGTATTACTGCGTCTATGGCAACTATTAACCATTGCCTGGCGCAGGGTGCCAAGGTTATGGTGACTTCCCATTTAGGGCGTCCAGAGGAAGGAGTGTGGACAGAGAATGATTCGCTTAAACCAGTTGCTGACAACATCTCCGTACGCCTTGGCAAGTCTGTTCGATTAATTACAGATTGGGTAGATGGCGGTTTTTCTGTTGCCGATGGTGAATTAGTTGTTTTGGAGAATTGCCGGTTTAATATTGGTGAGAAAAAAAACACAGAAGAAACTGCGCGTAAATATGCTGCGTTATGTGATGTATTCGTTATGGATGCATTTGGTACAGCACATCGTGCTCATGCATCAACACATGGTGTGGCGAAATACGCACCAATTGCTTGTGCGGGTATTTTGTTAACTGAAGAGCTGGATGCATTGACGCATGCACTATTAAACCCAGCACGACCGATGGTAGCTATTGTTGGTGGGTCTAAAGTTTCAACTAAGCTTACAGTATTGGAAGCACTTTCTGAGAAAGTTGACCAGCTTGTTGTTGGCGGGGGAATTGCCAATACTTTTCTTAAAGCGACAGGTAAGAATATTGGTAAGTCGTTATCTGAAGATGATTTAGTGCCCACAGCTAAGATATTGATAGAAACAATGTCCAAGCGTGATGCTTCTATTCCTATCGCAGTGGATGTTGTGGTTGGAAAGAAATTTGATGCAAATGAACCTGCTGTACTTAAAGATGCTGCTGAAGTGTCAGATGATGAAATGATTTTTGATATTGGCCCGAAGAGTGCGCAGGAATTGGTTGATATTATAATGAAAGCTGGTACGGTTGTTTGGAATGGTCCAGTTGGGGTATTTGAATTTGACCAATTTGGTGAAGGGACCAGAACGATTGCAATGGCGATTGCGAATACCAATGCATTTACCTTAGCAGGTGGAGGTGACACGATTGCCGCGATTCAAAAATATGATATTTATAATAAAGTTTCGTATATTTCAACAGCAGGTGGTGCCTTCCTTGAGTTTTTGGAAGGTAAAAAGTTGCCGGCTGTAGAAATCCTGGAAAGTCGTGCGCGCGGCTAAGGTATATTAAAAAAATGAATATGCGACGAACAAAAATTGTTGCAACACTCGGACCTGCGAGTAGCCAGCCAAAAGTATTAAAGCGTATGATTCAAGTGGGTCTGGACGTAGTTCGGATTAACTTTTCACATGGTACATCAGATGAGCATATTGCCAATGTTGAACTGGCACGTTCATTGGCGCGAGAGGTTGGGCGTACTGTTGGTGTTTTGGCTGATTTGCAGGGCCCCAAGATTCGTATTGGTCGTTTTGAAAATGGAAAAATAAATCTGGAAGTTGGTGACAGGTTTATTTTGGATGCCGATTGTAAACTTGGTAACCAGCAACGTGTCGGATTGGACTATAAAGCGTTGCCCAATGAAGTGGAAACAGGTGCAACCCTGGTACTCAATGATGGTCTGATTGTTTTGGGTGTTACTGGGGTCAGTGGCGCAGAAATTCATTGTTTGGTTGAGCAAGGGGGAGAGTTATCCAATAACAAGGGTATTAATCGTAGAGGGGGCGGTTTAGGTGCTCCGGCGTTAACCGCTAAAGATAGGGAAGACATCAATACAGCCGCCGCTTTTAAGGCAGATTTTCTGGCGGTGTCATTTCCGCGCTCAGGAAAAGATATTCGTCTAGCACGCACGCTTATGGAAGAAGCTGGTGGTAACAGTTTATTAATGGCAAAGATTGAACGTTCAGAAGCTATTGATGCACTGGATGAGATTATCGAAGCTTCAGATGCCATTATGGTAGCGCGTGGTGACTTAGCTGTTGAAGTTGGTGACGCAGCGGTGCCTGCATTACAGAAAAGAATTATTCGTGCGACGCGTGCCAGTAATAAGCTAGTAGTAACTGCGACACAAATGATGGAGTCAATGATTTCCAGCCAGATACCAACCCGTGCTGAAGTTTCTGATGTCGCCAATGCCGTGTTGGAAGGTACCGATGCGGTTATGTTATCAGCCGAATCAGCAGTTGGAGATTACCCGGTAGAGACTGTTTTAGCGATGGTAAGAGTGTGCGTGGCCGCAGAAAAAGACTATACCGTAAACAATGATAACCGGCTTGGGCGAGATGGTCCATCCACTATTGAAGAAGCCATTGCACGCGCTACCATGTTTACCGCAAAAGGTTTAGATATAAAGGCAATTGCTGCTTTAACACAAAGTGGTGAAACGGTACGATTGATGTCGCGTAGGAGTTCTAAAGTTCCTATTTTTGCATTGAGTCCCCATGAGGGAACGCTACGTCGAGTGGCTCTCTTTCGGGGGGTTTACCCGGTGGAATTTGGTGAAGGAATTAATGATCCGGAAGAGATTTTAAGGCTTGCTGAGGGTGAATTGCTTAAGCGCGGAGTGGTTCACAATGGTGAGCTGATCGTTATGACGATAGGCGAGCCAGTTGGTAAATCAGGGTGCACTAACACGATGAAGCTTATCAGGGTAGGAGATTGTAAAAGTTAATTGAAGTAAAATAGATTTAGATGACTTGCACAAGTCATTGTTGTAGGGTACGTGGCCGCATATGTGTAATATTTGCATGCAGTGTAGGCTGCGTTTGAGGTATAGAAACCTCATAGAAACATTTCAAAAGACTGGCGTTTCATTTCAAAGGAATTAGAAATGTAGGCTTGAATTTAATTAAGGAGCTATCAATGGCATTAGTATCATTACGACAACTTTTGGATCATGCAGCGGAAAACGGTTACGGTTTGCCCGCATTTAACGTGAATAACCTGGAACAAATTCAGGGTATTATGCAGGCGGCTGATGAATGTAACAGTCCGGTGATTATGCAAGGATCAGCCGGTGCCCGTAAATATGCCGGTGAATCATTTTTACGCCACTTAATTTTGGGTGCGATTGAGGCTTACCCCCATATTCCTGTTGTTATGCATCAGGATCACGGCTCTTCTCCAGCCGTTTGTATTAATGCGATTCGCAGTGGTTTTTCGAGTGTTATGATGGACGGTTCGTTAGAAGCTGATGCTAAAACACCGTCATCTTATGAATATAACGTCAATATTACTGCTCAAGTGGTTGATATTGCTCATTCTGTTGGAGTATCTGTTGAAGGTGAGCTGGGTTGTTTGGGTTCGCTTGAGTCCGGTATGGGAGAGGCAGAAGATGGTCATGGTGCAGAAGGTAAACTGTCACAAGACCAATTGCTTACTGATCCTGAAGAAGCTGCTGACTTTGTCAGCAAGACCGGTGTTGATGCCCTGGCAATTGCAATTGGTACCTCACACGGTGCTTATAAGTTTACACGTAAGCCAACTGGCGATATTCTAGCAATTGAGCGTATTAAAGAAATTCATAAACGAATTCCAAATACCCATTTGGTTATGCATGGTTCTAGCTCGGTACCACAAGAATGGTTGGAAATTATCCGCCAGTATGGTGGTGAGATGAAAGAGACCTATGGTGTACCAGTTGAAGAAATACAAGAAGGTATTAAAAACGGTGTGCGCAAGGTAAATATTGACACCGATATTCGTTTGGCAATGACCGGTGCGGTTCGTCGTCACCTTGAGCAAAACAAGAGTAATTTTGACCCACGTAAATTCCTTAAAGTAGCTGCAGACGCTGCTAAAGATATTTGTAAAGCGCGCTTTGAGGCCTTTGGTTGTGCAGGTCAGGCTGGAAAAATAAAGCCTATTTCATTAGATGATATGACTGCTAGGTATACCGCAGGAAATTAATACCCTATTAATAGAATATCAGGCCGAGGTAACGAGATTTTACTCGTTACCTTTCCGGCTTTATCTTCACATTAGCCTATGAATAACTTGAAATATATTTGGTTAATGTATCGATAGATGGGTGATTATTTACCATGTTGCTTTATCACAACAAAGTGATATGTATAAGTCACCTAGTTGCTGTGCATTATGGGTCACATATTTTATTTATTTGGCGGTACGTAGCCTGTTGGTTGTTCAGCGCCATCACCAAAAAAATAGGCTTCCAGTTGTGTTGCTAAATATTTTCGTGCCTTAATGTCAGATAAATTCAATCGATTTTCGTTAACTAATAATGTTTGGTGGTTAATCCAGGCTCCCCATGCTTCTTTAGATACATTTTCAAAAATACGTTTGCCTAGCTCACCTGGGTAGGTTTGAAAATCAAGTCCTTCCGCTTTATGGCCAAGTTTGATGCAGTTAACAATTCGAGTCATATCTTTTATTTGAAATTAGTTAGGTGTTTTTGTTTTGTTACGTTGTAATGCATTTAAATGTAGATATATTTTAATTATTAGTTTTAGTAAAGAGATAATTAATTAATATGAAACAGCAATAATACCTAGTTTAGATTATTTAATTGAGTGTTTTTATAAATACCTTTGAAAGTCGTTGGTAATTGTATAGGTCTTGCTTCGCTTTGGGTAGTTCTGAAGGTGGTATTTCGATGAATCCATGTTCAATAAACCAGTGGGTTGTGTGAGTTGTTAGTACAAATAGTTGTTTGTGTCCTTGAGTAAGTGCTTTATTTTCAATGTGTGCGAGTAATGTTCCGCCATTTCCGGAATTACTATAATCGGAATGTATAGCTAAGCATGCTAGTTCACATGATTGATCATTAGGAAAAGGATAAAGTGCAGCACATCCTATTATCATGCTGTCATGTTCAAGAATGGTAAATTGTTCAATTTCTATTTCTAGTAATTCACGGTTACGTCGTACTAGAATACCTTGTGCTTCAAGTGGTTCAATTAATTTTAGAATGCCACCGATATCTTCAACTTTTGCTTGCCGCAGTGTTTGTAATGGTGTTTGCGATATCATGCACCCAATGCCATTGTGAGTAAATAATTCTTGTAAAATTGCGCCATCAATATGGCGAGTTATTAGGTGAATACGTGCTACTCCACCATCAGAAGCCGTAGTTGCGTAATTAAGGAGCTTTATTATTTCACCACTATTCTTTATGGTGGTGTTATATGGGGGATGGCTAATCAGTTGTTTGCTTTCTGTTACGGTTAGTTCGCGTGGTAGTAAATCTGCGTGGTTGGTTGATTGGTCTATATGAAAGATAAGTTTCTCTGCCTTAAGTGCAATAGCTACTTCAGTGGCTACGTTTTCCATCGTTAGATTGAATATTTCCCCTGTTGGTGAATAGCCTAAAGGCGAAATGAGCACGACATTACCAAGCGTCAAAAATGAATGAATAGCCTTAGCATTTATTTTGCGGACTTTACCAGTGTACATAAAATCACAACCGTTAATGACCCCGATAGGACAAGCGGTTACAAAATTTCCACTGCTAACATGAATAGAAGCATTAGCCATGGGTGAGCTAGGCAGTCCCATTGATAGTAATGCTTCTATTTCAGCATGAATTCGTCCTATTGATTCTTTAACACACTGTAGTGCGGCGGAATTAGTTACACGTATTCCGTTAATGTGCGGTGTATGTAGTTTATTCTCGGTGAGTCTGGCGTTGATTTGAGGGCGTGCACCATGGACCAGAACAAGTTGTACGCCTAGGCTTGTTAGTAAATTAATATCATGAACTAGCGTAATAAAATTATCGTCTGTAACCATTTTGCCACTAAAAGCAATAACAAAAGTTTTGCCGCGGAATGTGTTGATATAGGGCGCGGCTGAACGAAACCAAGTAACAAAATTAGTGTTTAGTTTCATTGTAACTGTTTATTAGGAACTATTATTATATTAAATGATAGACGCATCATAGTGTAGGATTTTGATTGGTTTTTTTAGATGTCTTGATAGTAGGTGAATAATGACAGATGTTTTGGCTACTATGCTATAGAGATAATGTAGTACCTAGGTAGGAGTCAAATCATTGCATGTTATTGCTTCTAATAGTCTCCCCATAATGCTTGCATGGCTGCAATTGTTGCTAGTGCCGCACTTTCTGTTCTAAGAATACGTTTTCCCAAGCGTAGCGGGATAAATCCTTTGAGTAATGCGCTTTCTTCTTCTTCAGGTGTCAGGCCACCTTCTGGTCCAATAAGGATTGTAATTGTATTTGTAGAAAGTGGTTTAGTGTGGTTTTTTAAGTTTCCATTGGCTGTGGTAGACAGTACATAGTTTGTATGTGAAGCTAAAGTATGTTCATTTTTTATATTTAGCCAGTCAGTTAAAGTAGATAAAGATAATACTTCTGGTATTTTGTTTCTACCGCATTGTTCACATGCTGCGATTACAATCTGTTGCCAGTGGTGTAGTCGTTTAGTGGCACGATCATGGCTAAGACGAACAATACTTCTTTTTGTAGAGATTGGTTGGATACGATTTGCACCAAGTTCTACAGATTTTTGTATTACCCAATCCATTTTTTCATTAACACAAATTGCTTGAGCTATTTCAATTTTTAGTGAAGATTCCCGTTCAATATCAGAATGTTTAGTAATTATTGCAGATGTATGTGATTTATTGTTATGTGTAATTTGTGCGGAAAACTCACCGCCATGGCCATCGAAAAGTGTGACATTGTCACCTTGTTTGAGTCGTAGTACATGCGTGGCATGGTGTCTGATCTTCTCAGGCAATTCAATGATACTGTCAATTACCATTGTTTCAGTACAATAAAAACGAGGGAACATTTTGCAGTTAAAAATAATCAATTGATGAAGCCTCCATGATAATATAAAAATTCAAGCGGTTATTTTTTTCAGTACGATTATGTGATAAATCTTTACGGTTTAACTTGGATCTAGGGTATGAAAGTTATTTCTAAAAATTTAACAGGGGGTAAGTATGGCAAGTTTGGAAACACCTATATGTGAATTTGGCTGGTCTGCAGTAGATTTTGATCTTCCAGGTGTTGATGGAAAGCGTTATAACTTGGCTTCAGCTAAAGGGAAGAATGGATTGCTGGTAATGTTTATTTGTAATCATTGCCCTTATGTGAAATCGGTCCAAGATCGTATTATTCGTGATGTGAATGAGTTGGCTTTGTATGGTATTAATGCAATTGCAATTATGTCTAATGACCCTGCTGATTACCCAGAGGACTCATTTGATAATATGGCGTTGGTAGCTAAACAATTTAGTTATCCATTTCCTTATGTTTGGGATGAGACTCAGGCGGTTGCCAAAGCTTATGGTGCAGTTTGTACGCCGGATTTCTTTGGTTTTAATAGTAAATTGGAGTTGCAGTATCGTGGGAGATTAGATGCTTCGCGTAAAGAAGCTGCTCCTGATGCAGAACGTGATCTGTTTGAGGGGATGCTTCAAGTTGCTAAGACAGGTCAAGGTCCGGTAGAGCAAATCCCAAGTATTGGATGTTCGATAAAATGGCGTACTGAGTAGCCATGCTTAATGCAGTAGTTGCTGTCGTTAGGTCTGTTGCGCAACAAGAAATAATGCCTCGTTATCAGCAGGTATCTAGGCAAATTAAGGTGGACGGTAGTGTTGTCACTGAAGCTGATTTTGCTGTTCAAGAAATATTGTTGCGAGAATTGCAGAAAATTTATCCTGTTGCCGTGATGGGTGAGGAAATGTCAGAGCAAATGCAATTGAAAAAGTGGATGGAAGGTGATGCCGGGTTGTGGAATGTGGATCCTATTGATGGTACCTCGAATTTTCTTAATGGGTTACCTTATTTTGCAATTTCTGTGGCATTGATGAAGCAAGGAAAGAGTGTTTTAGGCGTTGTTTATAATCCAGTTACTAATGAGATGTTTTATGCTGAAAAGGGTAAAGGAGCATATTTAAACGGGCAACCTTTACCATTTAGAAAATCGTTTCCAGCGTTATCTAGCGCAATTGCAAATGTTGACTTGAAAAGACTTAATGGAAAATTAGCTGGAAAAATTGCAGTTGACCCACCTTATGCATCGCAACGTAACTATGGTGCCTGTACATTGGAGTGGTGTTATGCCGCAGCTGGGTACTTTGATCTTTATTTGCATGGTGGTCAAAAGCCGTGGGATTATGCCGCTGGTAGCTTGATTTTAGAAGAAGCTGGTGGGTATATGAGTGGATTTAATCAGGATGATTTTTGGGGTGGGTCGCCTTGGAGGCGCTCAGTGATTGCTGGTATTGACCAGAGTTTATTTATACAGTGGCGGGATTGGGTACGTAAACACAAGTTATAAGCATATATACAACAATACCTTCGCCAATTCGATAAATCAGTAAAAAATCGGAATTTTATGATTTTTAATGTATTGATTTTATTGCATTAAAAAATAGTGGTTTTAGCAAAAACCATTAAAAAACTAAATTGGCGAAGGTATTAATACAATGGAAAGATTAGTTAATTGAAGATTATTATCCTTGGTGCGGGTCGAGTTGGTTCGTCGGCAGCTGTGAGTTTGGTTGGTGAAGCAAACGATATTACGATGGTGGACGTAATTTCAAGTCGATTATCAATACTGCAGGATCGTTTGGATTTGCGGACTGTTGTTGGAAATGCTGCTCATCCATCAGTTTTGAAACAAGCCGGTGCTGAAGATGCGGATATGATCCTAGCTGTAACTGCAAGTGATGAGACTAATTTGGTGGCGTGTAAATTAGCATCGACTATCTTTAACACTCCGACTAAGATTGCCCGTATTCGTTCAGCAGAATATTTAACGCACCCAGAAATTTTTTCTGTGGAAAATTTTTGTGTTGATTTTGCTATCTGTCCAGAGCAAATTTTAACTGGATATATTAAGAAATTAATGGAGTTTCCGGAGGCTTTGCAGGTGTTGGATTTTGCATCTGGCAGAGTCAGCTTGGTTGCTGTTAGGGCGTTCTATGGTGGCCCATTGGTTGGCCATAAATTGCATGAATTACGGCAACATGTTCCTAATGTTGATACGCGTGTGGCAGCTATTTTCCGTAAGAATAGCCCCATTATTCCTACAGGTGATACTGTTGTTGAGGCTGAGGATGAGGTATTTTTTCTTGCTGCGACAGAGGATATTCGGGCAGTGATGCTTGAACTACGTCGCATGGATAAGCCTGTGAAACGAGTGATGATCGCTGGTGGTGGAAGAATTGGTATGCGTCTAGGCGAAGCTTTAGAGAAAGATTATCAAGTAAGAATTATTGAATATGATCAGCAGGTGTGTGAGAGACTGGCGGCATATTTGCAAGACACCTTGGTGTTGCATGGTGATGTAACTGATGAGACCTTGTTGGAAAGTGAAAATGTTGCAGAGATGGATGTTTTTTGTGCGCTGACAAATGATGATGAGAGTAATATTATGTCGGCAATGTTGGCTAAGCGGATGGGTGCGCATAAAGTAATTGCACTTATTAATCGAGGTGCGTATGTGGATTTAGTCCAAAGTAGTGGTATTGATATTGCAATTTCTCCAGCACAGATTACGATTGGATCATTACTTGCTTATGTTCGTCACGGTGATGTCGCTGCAGTTCATAGTTTAAGACGAGGGGCTGCAGAGGCGATAGAGTTGGTTGCACATGGTGACATTAAATCATCAAGTGTTGTGGGGCGTAAGATTGAAGAGATTAAATTGCCTATAGGAGCAACAATTGGTGCTGTTGTACGTGATTTATCTGATCAGAAGGGTGCGGAAATGATACGTTTGTCAGGAGAAAAAATAAAAGAGAACGATGCGTTAGACAAAAAAGTACAGGTTATTATTGCGCATCATGATACGGTTATTAAATCAGAGGATCATGTAATTTTGTTTGTAATTAATAGGAAAATGATTCAACAGGTAGAAAAACTATTTCAAGTTAATGTTGCTTTTTTGTAAATTGGTACTCCTTCAGGGCGTACCCAAATGATTCAGTTTTTTGCTGTTGTCAATGTCTTGAGTAAGATGATTTTGGCATTTGGATTTACTATGTTTGTGCCGCTGGGTATCTCGTTTTGGATGAACGATGGTGCCGATTCTGTATTTAGCGAGTCTATTATTATTACTCTAGGGTGTGGATTAATATTATGGCTTGTAACACGTTATTGCAAACGTGAATTACAAATACGTGATGGATTTTTGTTGGTCGTATTGGTGTGGTCGGTATTGCCAGTTTTTGCTATGTTGCCTTTATTATTTTTTTTGCCAGAATTGAATCTCAGTATGGCTTACTTTGAAGCGGTTTCTGGGTTGACTGCTACGGGTGGTACAGTATTAACTGGGCTGGATGGATTGCCTCCTTCAATTAACCTGTGGCGAGGAGAAATGGTGTGGTTAGGTGGAATGGGATTAATCGTGCTGGCGGTTGCCATTTTGCCATTGCTTGGAGTGGGTGGCAGGCAAATACTTAAAGCAGAGACGCCTGGTCCGATGAAAGAAAATAAGCTTACGCCACGGATTGCAGAAACGGCAAAAGGCTTGTGGTTAGTGTATGCAGGCTTAACGCTGGCATGTGTTGTTGCTTATAAACTAGCAGGTATGAATTGGTTTGATGCTGTTATGCACGCATTCACTACGTTGGGATTAGGCGGGTTTTCGTCACATGATGCAAGTTTTGGGTATTGGGATTCGGCATTAATTGAATTGGTTGCTATTGTTTTTATGTTAATAGCAGGGGTGAATTTTGCAACTCATTTTTTGGCTTGGCGTGCTAAAAGTTTATTCTCATATCGGCATGACCCAGAAGCACGGTTATTTGTTTTTATATTATTGATTAGTTGTTTTGGGTTAGCGCTATATTTGTGGCTTATGGGGGTTTACTCTGATCCATTTGCGGCATTACGCTATGCTAGTTTTAATGTTATTTCTGTTGCTACTACAACAGGGTATAGTAGTACTGATTATAATTTGTGGCCTATTTTCATTCCGTTGTGGATGATGTTTTTATCAAGTTTTTGTACGTCTTCTGGATCCACTGGTGGAGGTATTAAAATGATCCGTGCACGAATTTTGTACCAGCAGGTATTCCGTGAAATGATTACTATTATGCACCCTAGGGCAATTTCACCAGTCAAATTAGGTGAAAATGTTGTATCAAATAAAATCATTTTTGCAGTATTGGTTTTTTTGTTCATTTATATGGCTAGTATTGTGTTAATGACACTTGTTCTGACGTTAAGTGGATTAGATGTTGTTACGGCCTTTTCAGCTGCAGTAGCATGTATTAATAATTTAGGGCCAGGTCTTAATCAAATTGGCCCGGCAACTACTTATGCATCATTGACAGACTTTCAAACATGGGTTTGTAGTTTTGCTATGTTACTAGGAAGGCTAGAATTCTTTACATTACTAATTGTATTTACTCCCGCTTTTTGGAGAAAATAAATTTAAAGGGTTCATCGGTGAATAAAGGAGTTCGTGTGGGTGATATAAACGAATTAGCTGGGATCAAGGTTATGATAATTGATGACAGTAATACGATTCGTCGTAGTGCTGAGATTTTTCTTGGTCAATCTGGCTGTGAAATAATTCTTGCTTCAGATGGGATTGACGCAATGTCAAAAATAATTGATGGTAATCCAGATATTATTTTTGTGGACATTGTTATGCCGCGTTTAGATGGATATCAAATTTGTATGTTGATTAAGAAGAATAATCAATTTCAATCTGTTCCAGTTATTATGCTGTCAAGTAAAAGTGGGTTATTTGATCGTGCGCGCGGAAGAATTGCAGGTTCAAATGACTACTTGATAAAGCCGTTTACTAAGGACGATTTATTGAGTATGGTTCGAAAATATACGACCTTATTTTGTTCAGCTTCTTAATTTTAGTATCTGTAATAATTGTTTTTATTGTTGTATATAGTTGTGCAAAATGTGTGTATCAGTATTTCGATGCTGTAACATTAAATAAAATGATGTAATCATAGTTTTTTAGGAGCTACCTGGATTCTGCAAGTAGTCGCACACATCCTACACAACAGATTGTTCCATATAGCAAACTTTATTCTTTTTGAATATTAACAAGTATTCAATGTGAAGTAAATTCACTATATGAAACAATTTGTTGCATATTATATGCACGGTAACCTGCAGTATCTAGGTAGTATTATTTGTTATACAATCACGAACTTGTTTAATTTGTTGCATAGTTTTACTCTTATGATTAAGGGAATCGGTAATGATTGTCAGGGATTGCTGTGATTAAATTCTTGCTTAAACTATAGAAAATAATCGCACATAAGTGGCTGGAAAAGCTAATCGTATGTCGTATATACATACGTTTTTGTTTTTTGGGGAGGTATCTTCCTATTTATTTTTCGGGTTATCTATATAGCGTGAATCACTAAATGGTTAGGGTGCTGTTTTGGTCATGTTCCTTAACAATTTTCGTTAAATCAGAGTGACTATTTGTCTAAATGATTAAATTAGTTTTGTTGATTTAGAGTTATTGTTCTTGGTTAATTTTTTTGCAGGAACTATATAGAGGTAATCTAAATTAAAGAGCAATTGAAATTATGTTTAGTTTAAGTTGATGTTTTTTATTAAAGATGGAGAAAGTATGAAGCAATCTGTTGGATGTGGATGGTTAACACGGCTATTTGGTATGTTGTTGATAACAATGTTGGCGCTGCCTGCGTATGCACAGTTGATGCTTGCACATGAAGGTCATCATGGTGCGGGTGGTTGTGCGATAGAAACGGGAGAATTTCCAATTTCTTTCAGTGCGTATGAGGTTCCTGAAGGCGGGATACCACCGATGCACGCATTTTGTGACAGCATACCAAATCTTGGTAAGGTGAATTTGTCAATAGAGCTGGTTGATCGCAGAACGCGTGATATACCTTTGGCCGTTCGTTTGGTAAAAGTAGGTCATGACGATCACGGTGGTCATAGCGAAGAAAGTGAGAGCGATGCTACTGCTTCTGCTGAAGCAATGAGTGAAGATGATGATCATGACGGACATGATGCGCATAGCGGCCATGAGGAAGTGGAAGTACGTGTTGGTAAGCATGGTCTTATGTATATGCCGCATGGTCTTGTGTATCTACCGATACAGACGCATAACTCTGGAATAATTTCAGTCGTTGCAACGATTGAAGAAAAAGGGGATTACGCTGTATTACTTGAGCGTCACGACGATGAAGGTAATGTTACTGTAGCCGCTCGTATTCCCTTTAATATTGGTGGTGGCGGTCATGGTGGTCATGGTGGTGGAATAGGTATGTTGGAAATTATAATATTATTAATACTAGCTGGCGGTGGTGCATATTATTATATGAATAATAAAAAAGCAGCCTCAGACAAGTCCTAGTATTTGAAAATTCTCAGCCCGCTGCTATTATGATTAATGGCAGTGAGTTGGGCCTGCTGTAATTTAATTTTATGATTATAACATTGAGTTGTATGCTTATATTTTGCACGTAAGAATGTAATTTATTAATTGTAATATTTTGCCCCTGTGTAATAAAGTAGTTTGTTTTTGGTTTGAATCATTAAAGTCCAAATTAGACAAGGTATTGAGTTTTGAAAGTTTAGTTAAAGATTGGTAAGTTTTTATGGGGAATGGATAGTGTGAATCTTCTTGACAGCCTCACTCTGACTCAGTAGGCTTGCTGAGCAATCGTCTATACCACAGACTAGAGAATGGTAGCGGTGCGGGTTTTAAACCTGTGCGAAAGACAGCAATGTATAAAACATAAAATCTAGATGTTGTAAGTAATCGCACATATATTTTAAATAATAGATTGCTTTGTATGAGTATTTCTTTGAAAATATTCATACACATTTGCTGCAGAGTAGAGTTTGCTCATATGAGGCAATTTGTTGGATGTGTGGTTGCTTGTAGAATTTAGGTGAAATATTTTCGAACAACAAAGGAGAGAACCATGGCTGCCAAATTTTGGCTAAAAACCGTGATGTTTGCCAGCAGTATGTTACTTGTAGCATCGGCCCAGGCAAGCTTCCCCACCGTCCCCTCGGAGACGTACGAAGCGTTGAACC
>JAJFJL010000130.1 GCA_021774055.1 Nitrosomonas sp.
GAAGATTTTTGAAAATTCACCAATATCCATATAATTTCCTGGAAATTGGATGTTTTAGCCTTAAATCTCAAAATCTTCGATTCATTATTTTCTCTGTAATGCTTGCTAGTCAAGGGTTATAGGGTTTCCGTTCAGACACTATTTAGCGTACAAGGTACTAGCACAGGATATGTTTATATTCAAAGCCTGCCCCGCACTTGATACGGGGGCGTGTAAACAGGCGCATAGCACGGGTTTGCATAACGCAGAAGATGGGTATAAATACAAAGAGAGTTACCTAATTTGTTCCATGCACGTTCCTAAGCTACGCGGCTTTGTTTTTCTTTTTAATAGATGGGACAGCTTCCAATCGTTCTATCACTTCAAACTTTCTCGTGTCCAAGTCAGTAAATCCAGTCAGCAACTGCAAGTGAGGTACTAAATCTGGCACTCTTCACCACAGCAATAGTGTGTCCAACCCACTAGACCAAGCGCTTTTGCGTGGAGTGATTTGTCCTCTTTTTTCGAATATATTGCGGCGAGATTAAAATCAGAGCGCGCTTTAACTAAGTCAACGAAACGTGGTTCAATATGATCTAGATTGCCTAAAAATATAGAACCCCGTAGCATGTAAAAACGCGCTTCAGCATTAAATCCCGGACGGTCTTCGTGACCATCAATGGCGCGATTGAATAATAAGTTACGAGAAATATCGAATTGCTCGAAAGCCCAAGTTTGATCAGGCGTCTTCGATATATTAATAAGCTCACTTAGATTTAGATTAATTGCGCTAAGCTGAGTAATCGTCTCAGTGAAACCCCACTCGAGTAATGCATTCATTTTAGCATCGTTACATTTTATGTCATCAAGCTGTACGGAAACATACTCTATTTCTTGCTGGATCTCAGAATGTTCACCAATGACACCTTGTAGAGCAACATCAATCGCTTCATAACCAGCTGACGACGCGGCTGAAAGAGAAGCCAAATCATTTTGCGTATGGCCTATCAATTTATCAACTGAGGAGTCAAGCTTTAACTCAACCCTGTCGAAATGATTTTTTGTTTCGAGATACGATAGATAATCAAAATCTTTGCTAAAAGAAAAGAAACTGCCAGTTTTTTGGTTTAGGGAATCAAGCATTAGACGCTCCAGGATAATAAGGGACGTACATGGAATAAATTAAGCAGCTATCTTTTGTATTTAAGTCCACCTTCTGCGTTATGTAACTGTTTATACGCCCCCGTATCAAGTGCGGGGCAGGCTTTGAATATGAACATAAATCCTGCGCTAGTTGCCTAATTTATTCTATGCACGTTCCTAAGTTTTAATAATTTGGTTCTCTTCATTAGTAAATATACTTTGCATAAAATAATCTCCAGCGGAAGACAATCTAACCTTTGCAACATTATTTACAAAAAAACCAATAACAGTGTAAATATCATTTTTATGTGGCGATCCTTTATTCAGGCGCTTATGTCCAAAATGCAACCATATGCTAATCGTGTGGTATCACCTCTTAACAGGCTGCGTACTAGTTTCCAGGATAATTGGAAACACCTGCCACTTTGACTACTTTCAAAAAACATAAATATTTAGCGCTACAGTTGCTAGTTACTATGCAATATAATAACCATAAATAACAATCAATTTTTCTACTATAGTTATAGATAATAATCTATGTACAACGGGGAATATTTATGCGCCATAGCACCTTGCGCCAACTAGAAGTATTCGAAGCTATTGCTCGTCTTGGGAGTTTTACACGCGCAGCAGAAGAGCTGTTTTTGACACAACCCACAGTGTCCATGCAAATCAAAAAGCTAACCACTGAAGTGGGATTGCCTCTGTTTGAGCAAGTTGGCAAAAAAATTTATCTTACCGATGCGGGACGAGAGCTGCATAAAACCTGTCAAGGTATTTTTGATCACTTCGCGCACTTTGAAATGGCTGTGGCAAACATGAAAGGACTGAAGACCGGCAAACTACGGCTTGCAGTAGTATCAACAGCCAAGTATTTTGCACCACAATTACTTGGTATGTTTTGTCGGCAATATCCTGGCGTTGATGTCTCGTTAAAAGTAACCAACCGTGAGCGTGTATTAGAACGCCTAGCGGATAATCAGGACGACCTTTATATCTTAGGCCAACCACCGAAAGAAGTGAATGCAGTAGCTCAAACATTTCTTGAAAATCCGCTGGTTGTTCTTGCGCCAATTTATCATCCACTTGTCAATGAAAAATTAATAACGCCTAAACGGATCGTAGAGGAACCTTTTTTATCACGCGAGTTTGGCTCTGGAACACGTATTGCATCTGAACGTTTTTTTTCTGAGCGAGGATTAAAGTTAAAAATACGCATGGAACTAGGCAGTAATGAGGCAATCAAGCAAGCCATAATTGGTGGTTTAGGCATATCAGTCTTATCCCAACATACATTGGCACTAGACGTACCCATGAGACAACTCGCTGTTCTTGATGTAGAAGGCTTTCCTATTAATCGCCAATGGTATTACGCCTATCCATCTGGAAAACAGCTATCTATTGTAGCGCAGGCATTTGTCGGTTATTTACAACAGGCAGCAGAATATTTAGACCAAATGTCTAGTCAATACGCAAACATCACGAATAGTCAGTTGCCACCAAACAGCAATAATAAAAAATGCTAATGTGATAGTGCTATCCCATCTTTTTAGTTAGCTGCGTTGTATTCCATCTACGAGACAAAATGACCGCCACAGAACCAACTCAGAAAGTCAAGAATTTTAACGAAACCTTAACATTAGTTGCGATATATATGACTTATCAAGGTGATTCTAAAAACTAAAGTTCGATCGTTTTTAGTGTGTTTCACCCATGTTTTGTAATTCACAATTATTTGTTAAATTGAAGGATTTGTTATTAATGAAATCACAAACAGGAAATGATCCATCCTCAAACGATCAACAAGCAAAAAATATAGGGCCAGTTATCCTGCCTGGGTCAGCAGCTTTTCAGGCTCAGTACGCACTTCGTGATACTGCAGCAGGTTTGATAACTGGTGCCATGGCTATTCCATTGTCGATTGGAATAGCCATGATGTCCGATTATCCCATTAAGGTCGGATTGGCAACTGTAGCTTTTGCTTGTTTAGTTGGCTGGATTAACGCCTGGTTCAGGCCAGGTAATTTTATTGGTGCGCCTGGAATTGCAGCAGGATTAGCTCCAGTGCTGGCTTTAGGTGTGGCTACTTTCGGCTGGGAAAATATGGCATTCTGTATTTTCTTGACTGCGGTAATGCAAGCTGTTATTTGGAAATTCAACTGGCAACGATATTTGCTTATTGCGGTTCCAGTTTATCTGGTTGAAGGACTACTGGCAGGTGTAGGGCTTAAAATTTTTCTGAAGTTTTCTGAGTTTACCTATGAAATACCAGAAGAATCAATTACCGAAGATTTCTGGAATGCTGCACGTATCCAGATTGTTACTATTTCTGCAGTCGGTCTCGGAGTTTTCCTGTTTTTGTTTTCTAAGTTCAAGAATACCCAGCCAGCCATTCCA
>JAJFJL010000014.1 GCA_021774055.1 Nitrosomonas sp.
AGAGTGAATCTTATTCTGCGTGGAATACTTATTGATATTCCCAAAGAATAAGGTTTGCTATATGGAACAATCTGTTGTGCAGTATGTGTGCGATTACTTGCAGGACCTAGGTTCTATACTTAACACAACCATAGTTTTGTCCATGTTACGAACCTAAGTCAATTAGGCTCTTGCCATTGTCCACAAGATTCACTACCTACACACCCTATCTTTTCATATGCAGCCTTGAGATTTTGACGTGCATGCAAATTTTCTGGGTCAAGCACCAAAGCACGACTATAAGCACCTATTGCTTCACTAGTACGTTCCCAAGTGAAATAAGCAAAACCTAAATTATTATGTAAATTTGAGGCCTTAGGCTCATATTGAATTGCATCCTTAATAAACTTAACCGCTAATCCATGTTCACCTAAAACCGAATATGAGACTCCTATCATATTATAAATATTATGATTCCCAGAATCGAACTCTAAAGCCTTTTCATAGGCTTTAATGGCTTCAGCATAACTCTCCATTTCACGATAACCCTGCCCCAACTGATACCAATATATGGCATTCTGCACATCAGCCGGTCGCTTATTATTCTCTTGCAACGTAGCACAGCCACTAACAACAAAACAGCCTATTACCCACAGCCACTTGCTAAAATCAAACATATTAACCCTCTTTATTGACCCGCCAGAGTTGGCAATAGAATATTCACAATTTGAATAATAGCAGGACCAAATAAAACCACAAATAATGCCGGAAAAATAAAGAACATCAAGGGAAAAAGTAATTTTAACGCAATCTTTGCAGCAGCTTCTTCTGCCCGCAGCCGACGTCTGGTACGTAACTCTTCTGAATGTACTCGTAAAGATGTAGCAATACTCGTACCAAATCGCTCAGCCTGAACCAACATAACAACCAGACTTCTAATCTCTTCAACACCTGTTCGCAAAGCAAACTGATATAAAGCTTGTTCTCGTGTTCTACCTGCACGCATATCCAAATTAATCATTCGAAGTTCTTCTGCCAGCGGCTGACACTTCAAATGAATCTCTTCAGCGACCTTATTCATAGCTGCTTCGAGACCCATTCCGGACTCAATACAAATAGTCATTAGATCAATTACATCAGGTATATTTTCAAATAATACTCGCTGGCGTAAAAATATTACACGGGAGAGAATAAGATCTGGCAAATAATAGCCTAGCGCTGCAGATAATAATAACAACAACAATGTATTATTAATGCCGAATTCTATCTCACCTACAACACCCATATAAAGAAGAGACATACCCGCAAAAACTAACACCAAAAACGTTTTAGCCGCAAAATAAAACATCGGAAGTGATCGTGAGTGATAACCTGCATGCATGAAACGAGTACGCAATGCAGAGCCTTCCCATGTTTCACTGGGTAATGCCGGTACTGCCAATGGCCCTGAAAATTTATTAATACTCTGTTTCCACCATGCAGCACTATTAGAATCTTGTCTAACAATTTTATTCAAACGCTTTTTAGCAGAGCGCATTACAAATAAACGTATAATGACTAAAATTATACTTACAACGATGATAAAAACAATTATCAAATAAATGATTTGAGTTATTTCCATCACAAATTTATCCGTGAATAAGGTATCAATATATATAAAAACAAATCTATACTCTAATCTTTACAATGCGCGACATAATAAAAATACCGATTGCCATAATTACTAAAGCACCATAAATCATTTTCTCACCCATTGGGTCCGTATACAATATAGCCAAGAATTCTGGATTTGTTAAATGGATTACATATGCCAATACAAATGGCAAACCTGATAAAATCCATGCGGATAAACGACCTTCAGCTGACATCACGCGAATAGCACCCAATAATTTAAGACGTAGTCTAATTAAATTACTGATGCTTTCCAAAAGTTCTGTAAGATTACCACCACTATCACGTTGTACCAATACAGCAATAACAAAAAAACGTAAATCTGTACTAGGGATACGCTGACTAAGGTTCTTCAGTGCCTGAGACATTGATATCCCATAATTAACTTCGTCAAACGTCAGCCTAAACTCACTGGCTATAGGGTCTGATGCTTCAGTGACAACCATTTTTAAAGCGCTGTTAAAAGCATGACCTGCTTTCAATGCACGAGCCATCAAATCAATAGCTTCCGGCAATTGCTCCTCTATTTTAAGCATACGTTTATTTCGAACATATAAAACAAAAGAGATAGGCAGAGCCCCCATAATAACAACTAACAATGCTAGAATTAGAGGAATAAAACTAAAATACAATCCCAAAATCAAGCCACCCAGAGTGGTTAGCACTGTGTAACCTAAAAATGTAGCCACACGAAAAGACACCCCTGATTGAATCAACAACTGATCAAGCTTGTCGACATATGGCAATTGTATTAACAAACGTTCCAATACAGAAGAACCACTCAAAGAACGCTGTTTAACTAATTTAATATCTGCAGAATCAACCTCCTCGTTAACTCCACCTGAACGCAATCTATTCTCAACACGAATACTTTCTGGGTTACTATGGGAATACCATATCATATAGCCACCCACCAGAAACAATATAACCGCAACAAAAGCAATTATTAGAAATAAGTAAAAAGTAAAATCCATTATTTTAGTGACATTTTTATCTAAGTCCTGAAAGCATTTACACGCACTACATTTGACAGGTTAGTTTAACAACCTTAATCTTGTTCTATGTGAAGTACCTATTTATACTCCAAAAGAACAAGACCTGTCTTATATAACAATCTGTTGCACAAAATAGCACAAAGCCACGAAGAATCTAGATTTCTAATTAGAACTCCTGCTAGGATCAAAAAACTCATCTCGAAACGAAATGCCAAATATATTTAAACGTTCCATAAACTTAGGACGAATACCTGTCGCATGAAAATATCCCTGTATCACCCCATCTTGATCAACACCAGTTTGTGTAAAAGCAAATATTTCCTGCATTGTAACAACATCCCCTTCCATCCCAGTAAGTTCCTGAATACTCATTATTTTACGTTTACCATCATTCATGCGTGACACCTGAACAACCACTGTAATTGCGGAACTTATTTGCTGACGAACGGCTTTTATAGGTAGATTCATTCCCGCCATACTGACCATATTTTCAATACGTCCCAAAGCATCTCTGGGTGTATTCGCATGAACAGTAGCCAAAGAACCCTCATGACCAGTATTCATTGCCTGTAACATATCCACTGCTTCCGTACCCCGCACCTCACCTAAGATAATCCTATCAGGTCGCATGCGCAAACTATTACGTACCAACATATGCTGTGTTATTTCACCTTTTCCTTCCACATTTGGTGGCCGTGTTTCCAAACGTACAACATGAGGCTGCTGCAACTGCAATTCAGCCGCATCTTCAATGGTAATCACCCGTTCATTAACAGGAATAAAACTAGACATAATATTAAGCAAAGTTGTTTTACCACTACCCGTACCTCCAGAAATAAGAATTGTGCATTTACTTTTTACTAACCCTTCAATCAACTGCGCCATTGCAACAGTCATTGATTTATAGCGCACCAAGTCATCTATTTTAAGAGGAACAACAGCAAAACGACGAATTGAAAGTGC
>JAJFJL010000131.1 GCA_021774055.1 Nitrosomonas sp.
ACTGAATCCCTCTACAGGTGGAAATGCTATATTGAGCTGCTACCAATCTACAGATGACCAGTCCGATCATGGATTGAGTCCGAGCTCCCTGACAAACAATGAATTTGATTTACGCTTCAGTATTTATAAGGTTGAAGCAAATACAGGCTGGACAATCACCCCTGAGTTTCGCTTGAGCAGCGGCAACTGGACTGAGTTTGGTGACGGCGCGTTTACTCCCGTGGTCGATTTTGATTTCTTTGGCGCTAAATTAGTCGTTTCATTTGAAGACGGTGAAACAGGCACGGTTAGTTTTGATAACTATTTTGTCGTTGGCCCAATCGTCGATCCCGACACGCTTTATGTAGATGATGATTGGGATGGACTTGGTGATGGCACGATAGTTCAGTTTCCCGGAGAAATTAATATCCGCAAGATTGGCACCAACGCTTTTGCAACGATAGATTCAGCGCTATTTGTTTTTACACCTACGGCGGCAAATAAGGAATTTAACAAAATCAGTTCAAATGCTGTACTCCAACAGTTACCCGAAGTGATCATGGTTGCCCCTGGTACCTATACGGAGAACGTCGATATTTATGCCAAAATAAAGATTATAGGGGCTGGTAGTGGAACCGACCCGCAAGTAGATACAATCATAAAATCTGCTGCAATTGATAATCCTGTTATTCGCATCCACGGTAATGTTGCCACCGGCTTTGGCGCAAATGATAGGCTGGAAATATTAAACTTACGAGTTACCGGGGCAAATGGAGATAGCAGTCTGGCAAGTGGTATTTTGGTAGATGATGGTTCTTTTTTACCACCTGGACCTTCAGCCCAAAAAGAATTGAGTGCAAATAGCCTGGCCAGCATTTTGATAACAGAATACCTCTATTTTGAAAATATTACCGCAGTAAAAAATGAACACAGTGGTATTGCTTTCGAACATGACAGCGATTTAATGGATATAGAGCTAAAGGATTGTGTGCTTGATAGTAATGATTCCTATGGGCTTTATATTTCATCGGCGGTCAATATTTTTAGCGGACTTACCGTTACCGGTGGCCAAATTGCTAACAATGGTTTCGCCGGTCTAACCACAGGCCCCAATGGTTCGAATGGTGTGACCAATGTAAATATAGACGGCACATCTTTCATAGCAAATGGAAATGCTAATGTATATGGCTATAAAAGCAATGATATAGACATGTATAATTTTTTTGGCAACGCAACCATTGAAAATTTGACGGTTACTGGTAAAGATGGTTTTTCGGGTATTTATATAAGTGGCAATTTTGGTGAACCTTATGACTTGACAAATCAGAATAGAGTACAAAATACCGGAACGCATTCAGTTCAAGGTGTGCAAACTATTGGGCTGGGGAATATCATTCTGAATAATATTACGGTTACAGGCACCTACCAGAACTCTGATGGATATGGGGCAGGAGTGTATCTCTCGGGTTATGAAGACGGGCTTGCTAATTTTTCATGTACAGACGTAATTCTAAATGTTGCCCCGGTTGTGAGCCAGAGCGCGGCTAATCTATATCTTAGCTCTTTGATTGGCACATTAAATATTGGGAATACCACTCTGGGCGGTGGTAGTGACTTTGATATTCTAAACAATTCTGAAGCCAATGTAGATGCGGATAGTGCAATTTTTACCGGCGCAACGACTAACTTTGGTATAGAAGATCGGGTCATTCATGCCATCGATTTATCGGGAGCCGGCTTGGTGACGTGGAACCCGGATAATGTCTATCTTACAACCAATAGTTTTTTCGGGCCTCCTGTTATGCAAGCTGGGGCTACGGTACAAACAAGGGCTGTAAGTACACCTCCTTCGGAGCTAGCAACGATTGTGCGTGCGCTCAATGCCGCGTCTGCCGGTGACACGGTTAATGTTGGCCCCGGAACTTTTTTGGAAGCGCCAAAAGTTCTCATACAAAAAGATGTAGTTATTGTTGGCCAGGGATCTTCATCAACCATTTTTCAGGCTGATGGCAGTACATCAAGCAGTTTAGATTCTTTGCGGGCGTGGTTCAGGGTCAAGGTAGGAAAAACTGCAAACTTTCACAGCTTTAGGTTCGATGGTAATAGTGCAGGCGAAAACACAATTCATGAAGCTGTACGGATGTTGGGTAATGGTGCATTCTATGATGTTGATTTTAGAAATATTATTGTCCCCTCCAATAATCATGATGGTATTGGCATTTTTGTTAATGGCGATGGTATTGTCGATGTTACGAATTGTACGTTTTCCAATATCGGCGCTGTAGGTGTTCATTACGCGAATACTAATGCTGACGGCTCTGTTTACCGCGAGAACAGTTATACGGGTAAAGGCTCCGGTGATCAGCTTGATTATGCCGTACTCGTAGATGTCAGGATAAATCTTAGAATTGTTTCTTCAATAATATCCAATAATAAAGGCACAGCTTCACCCGTTCAACCATTTCGTGAAGAGCAAGGTCCTAATGGTGAAACGACAACCATGTCTGCCGGGATTAGAATTGAAACTTCTTCCGACGCACCACCTCTTAACACAATTAAAATTGATAGTACAGATATTAATAACAACTCTGTGGGTATATATGTTGGAGACGGTAGTTCCGATAAAAGCAGAGTAGAAATTAAAAATAGTACATTGAGTAGCAATGGTCATGGGATTTTTACTGAGTCCGCTCAATATATTCAAGCAAAAACAACTGACTT
>JAJFJL010000132.1 GCA_021774055.1 Nitrosomonas sp.
AAGGAGCGCGCATTAAATAACTTGAGCAACTAGCGCAGGATTTACGCTCATATTCAAGGCGTGCAAACAGGCGCATAGCACGGCTATGTAACTGTTTGCATAACACAGAAGATGAATATAAATACAAAGCTAGTTGTTCAAATTATTTAATGCGCTCTCCTAAGTAGTCATTTTTTATATGCAACAGAAAGGTCAAAGGAGATTTGGATGTTTAATAACACGACAATAAAGTCGCAGCTAATAACAATGGTTAGCATGTTATCGCTATTATTAGTTGGTGTTGGTGTGCTTGGTTTGTATGGAATAAATCAGTCGAATAGTGGTCTGCAAACAGTTTATGAAGATCGTACAGTAGTAGCCGTAGACTTGGCCTCAATGAACGATCATTGGCAAGCAATGCGCATGGATGCTGTTGTTGCTGCGAATTCGGCAGGTGATATCGCGACGGTGAAAGTGAGAATGGCTAACACGGCGCGTCTTGCTGAAGAAGTTAGAGAAACCTGGGCTGAGTTTATGGCAACTTATTTAACTCCTGAAGAGGCCGGATACGCTGAAAATTATATGCGGAATGAGCGAGCATATATTGAATCTCGTGATCGTACCTTTCAATTGGCTAGCAGTGGTGATTTTGATGCTGCGCTGGATAATGCGAGGAATGATGCGGGACCTAAATTTGCCACTCTTCATGGTGATATTTTTGATTTGATCGATTTGCAGGCTAGGGTTGCGCTGGAGGAATATACCGAAGCACAGGATAACTTTGATACTATTTTTATGGTAATTAGTATTGCGATTGTGTTTGGTTTGATAGCGGCAGCTGTTCTCGCTACTGTAGTAATACGTGCGATTGTTGGTCCACTAGAGAAAGCGATTTCAATTGCTAATGCAGTTGCATCTGGTGACCTAACCACCAGTATAGATTCAAACTCAACCAATGAAACTGGTCGGTTAATGCATGCTTTAAGGCAGATGAATGATAATTTGACTGACTTAGTTGGTAAGGTGCGTTCTGGTACCGACTCAATTTCAACTGCATCAGGGGAAATTGCTACTGGTAATGCTGAATTAAGTCATCGTACTGAACAGCAAGCATCTAGTTTGGAAGAAACTGCTTCATCCATGGAGGAGCTAACTTCCACAGTTAGACAGAATGCAGATAATGCTAAACAAGCCAATCAATTGGCGGCAGGTGCTTCAGATGTGGCAGTGAAAGGTGGCACGGTTGTTGGTCAAGTGGTCAATACCATGAGTTCAATTGACGAAAGCTCCAAGAAAATTGTTGATATTATTAGTGTGATTGATGGAATTGCTTTTCAGACTAATATTTTGGCGCTTAATGCTGCGGTAGAAGCGGCACGTGCGGGAGAACAAGGGCGTGGATTCGCGGTTGTTGCTACTGAAGTACGTACTTTAGCGCAACGTTCGGCTGCTGCAGCCAAAGAAATTAAGGAATTAATTACTGATTCTGTCAATAAAGTTGCAGATGGTACTCGTTTGGTGGATGAAGCCGGTAGTACTATGGAAGAAATTGTTAGTTCAGTACAAAGGGTTACTGATATTATGTCGGAAATATCGGCTGCCTCACAAGAGCAAAGCTCAGGTATTGAGCAGGTGAATCAAGCTGTGACGCAAATGGATGAAGTTACGCAACAGAATGCAGCATTAGTTGAAGAGTCAGCTGCAGCAGCAGAATCAATGCAAGATCAATCACAAGCTTTGTTACAGAGTGTAGCGGTATTTAAATTAGCGGGTGGCATGACATCGGCACCAGTTAGACGGAGTAATCGCAAAGCACCGGTTGCAAAAATTCCTTCTCAGCTAAAATCGAATAAAGCTGTTTCGTCAATTGCATCACGTAAGGCAGTAAAAGGTAAAACTGATGATACTTGGGAAGAGTTTTAATTTTTTGTGTAACTTGTCTTAGATCCTGATGGTCACCTGCATGTAATATGCAATAGATTGTTTCATAGAGTAAATCTTATTTTGCGTAGAATACTTATTGGTATTCCTAAAGAATAGAGTTTGCTATATGGAACAATCTGTTTTTCATGGTTTAGGTAGAATGTCAACTTAGTCTTACACCCTAAATAACCAGGGAAATCTGTGGTGCAAATTGCCGTAACTATGGAAAAACCTGGTGTATACCCAATATGTCTGCGTTTCTTCGACCTGTTATCGACAATTTCTGTATCCCTATTTTTTTCTGGTTATTTAGGGTGCAAGATACTGGTCCAAGTATTCTAAATTTATAAAATATTGTTAAATAGATTTAGTGTTATTAATTGAGGCTGGAGTTTTCTAAGTACCCACGTAAAATTAATTTAACTTAATTTTGTAATTTATTCAGTGGTTAATTGTTTTATGTAAATCACTAGATCTTGAGGCTTATAGCAGAAAATAATTGTTTATTATGCAATTTTTTTAGTTAAATTAATTTTACGTGGGTACTTAGTATCTAATCCAATGGAATACATATCAGGAAAGCAAATAGCTAAAATATTAGTACCAGATACATTGGACCAAGGGCTGTCCAGTAATTCTGCTAATAGACCCAAAGATAGTTTGTTTATTATTGGTGTTGGTGCTTCAGCAGGTGGATTTGGAGCGTTGGAGCAATTCTTTACGCATCTGCCAGACATAAGTAATATTGCTGTTATCGTTATTCAACATCAAGACCCAGCATATAAAACTAATTTATCCGAATTATTGCAAAATTTCACCTCAATGATAGTTGTTGATGCGGGTGATCGGATGAAAGTTATCCCTAATTATGTTTACATCACGCCGTCAGATAAAGATTTAATAATTTCGAATGGAATGCTGAAATTACTGGATCAGCCATCTTCACGTAGTAAGCATTTACCTATTGATACTTTTTTGTTTAGTTTAGCTGCGGATCAGAACGAATCCGCTATTGCTGTTATTTTTTCTGGTATGGGTTCTGATGGAACATGTGGAATAGCGGAAATTAAAAGAAATAATGGTGCTGTGTTTGCACAAGATCCTGTTTATAGTAAGTTTTCTGGTATGCCGCAAAGTGCTATTGATACAGGGTTAGTTGATGTTGTCGCTCCAGCAGGATTGTTGCCCAGGGTGATTCTTGAGTATCTTAATATTGATTTTGAAAGCCAACAACAAGAAAGTATTTATAAAAAAGAGGATCAGCGTGCTTTAGAAGAAATTATTACATTGTTATCTGAACAAACCGGAAATGATTTCTCCAACTATAAGAAAAGCACAGTATATCGGCGTATTGAACGACGCATGAGCCTTTTTCAGATAAGCAGCATTGCTGCCTATGCTAATTATCTGTATAAAAATAAATTAGAGTTAAATGAATTAGTTAATGAGCTTCTTATTAATGTAACTTGTTTTTTTCGTGATCCATCTATATGGCAATATTTAAAAACAGTGATATTTCCATTAATGCTGATAGAAAATCCTCAGGGGAAAGAGTTTCGTATATGGATACCTGCTTGTTCTTCTGGTGAGGAGGTCTATAGTTTCGCAATTATATTTAATGAAATGCTTGATCATCAGGTTGCGACTAAGGCAGAATATTCATTGAAGATTTTTGCTACTGATTTAGATGCGAATGTTATTAATAGAGCACGTCATGGGCATTATCCAAGCAGTATTAGAGAGCAGGTGTCACCCGAACGTCTAGAGAGGTTTTTTACCAAGGATAAGAATGGTTATCAGGTAAATAAAGAAATTCGTAAAATGGTGGTATTTGCAGTGCAGAATATTATTTCTGACCTTCCTTTTTCTAAATTAGATTTATTATCTTGTCGTAATCTACTTATTTATTTTGATCGTAAGTTACAGAAAGAATTAATTCCGTTGTTTCATTATTCGCTAAACGCTGGCGGAATTTTACTGTTGGGTGCGGCTGAAACTATTGATAGTTTCCATGACTTATTTACACTTGTAGATGATAAATTAAAAATTTTTAAGCGTAATAAGAATAATTATATGGGCGACAAAAAAACAGGATCACCTGAATCTTCATTACCTCAACAATGTTTGGCAGATAATATAGATTCGGTCACAATGCCATCAAAAAGTTTATCTGCTAACCAGAAATCATTGCAAGGGTATTCTCCAGCGTCTGTAATGATTAATGATAACGGTGATGTTGTTTATATTAAGAGCGATTCTAGAAAAGTTTTAAATTTAACTCTTAGTAAGAGTGGGCAGGATGAAGAGGAAAAAAACATCCTGGAAGAATTGATGCTAGAGCTACAACTTGCTCGAGAAGAAATTCATGCCACGCATGAAGAAATGCAGACGTCGCAAGAGGAACTTAAAGCCAGCTATGAGGAGTTACAGTCTACTAATGAAGAGTTACAGTCTGCCAATAAAGAATTAAATCTCAGCAATGAAGCATTAGTTTCTTCGGAGACAAAAATGCATTTACTTAACGAAGGGTTGCAGGAGACTAATACTGAACTAGGTACTTATATTGAGGCTATTGGACAGCTTGCATTGGTCTCTGTCACTGATCGTAGTGGGCGTATTACTCAGGCGAACGATAGATTTTGTGAAGTGAGTGGGTATAGACGCGCGGAGCTAATTGATCAAGATCATCGTTTACTTAATTCTGGTGTCCACACAAAAGCTTTTTTCATTGAAATGTGGGCAACAATTGCGCACGGTAAAATTTGGCACCAAGAAATTTGTAACCGAAGGAAGTGTGGTGCATTGTATTGGGTAGATTCGACTATTGTGCCACTTAAAGATAATAATGGGCGCGTGACTCATTATATATCGGTGAGAGTTGATATTACGACCCGCAAGATGAAAGAAATGGCATTAAATGAGCGTTTAAAGGAAAGGGTTTGTCTATATGCTATTCGTCGTGAAATGGAGCAAGATTTATCGACTAATGCGCTTTTTAGTCGTGTCACTAAGCATATTGTATCCGCGATGCAGTTTCCAGAATTTACGGCGGTTTTAATTAAATATCATAATATAAAAGTCACCACAGATAATTACAGCGAAGATCTTGCGCACGGTCTTTTTGCTAAAATTACTGTTGACGAAAATATATGTGGTGAACTACAAGTATTTTACACTAACACGGAGCCTTTTTTATTACCGGACGAACAAAGCTTAGTCAATATTATTGCAGATGATTTACATTTATGGCTTGAGCGTAAACAAGTAAATAAGCGTATCAATCATATGGCAAGCCACGATGCTTTGACAGGTTTACCCAATCGTTTCTTATTGCAGGACAGAATTTCACAAGCACTTGCTCATAATCAACGCTATCATGGGGTGACAGCGGTATTATTTATTGATCTAGATCATTTTAAGGTTATTAACGATTCTTTGGGACATGATATCGGTGATCTTCTGTTAAAGGATGTTGCAAAAAGGCTTTTGTCCAGTATTCGTTCTGAAGATACCGCCGCTCGTCAGGGTGGGGATGAATTTATCGTGGTATTGCCTCATGTGGTTAACACTCATGATGTTGAGGTAGTTGCACAAAAGATATTAAATGTGATGGCATTACCGTTTCATGTACGTACAAGAGAACTTCATATTGGTGCCAGTATTGGTATTGCCATATGCCCTAATGATGGCAAAGATTCTGATACGCTGCTAAAACATAGTGATACTGCTATGTATCATGCTAAGTCATCAGGGCGAAATAAGTTTCTGTTTTTTACCCAAGAAATGGACTGTTATGCGACAGAACGACATGATTTAGAAGTTGACCTGCGAAGTGCAATAAAAAGAAATGAGTTGTTGTTATATTTTCAACCAGTTGTTGGTATAGTAAGTAATAAAATTGAAAGTATGGAGGTGTTGCTACGTTGGCAGCACTCACAAAAAGGATTGATATCTCCATTAAAATTTATTGGGTTAGCGGAAGAGACCGGATTGATTATACCTATTGGTGAATGGGTGATTAGAGCTGCTTGTTTGCAAATAAAAGCTTGGCAAGAGCAAGGCTATGATGTTCCGCCGCTGGCAATTAATCTTTCTGTTAATCAACTTGAACATAAATCATTGACAAAAGAAGTTGCTAGTATTTTAAGTGAAACCGGAGTTGTTGCTCAGAGTTTAGCGTTAGAGATTACCGAAAGTATGTTGGTGGGAAATATCAGTGGGGTAGTTGAAACTTTGTCTCAATTAAGTGAGATGGGTTTTAAAATTTCAATAGACGATTTTGGTACCGGTTACTCTAATTTAGCCTACTTAAAGCACTATAAGATTGATACTCTAAAGATTGATCAAACCTTTGTAAGAGACATTGTTTCCGATAAAAATGATGCGGCTATTGTTACCGCTATTATTGCTATGGCACATAGCCTTAATATGAAAGTGATAGCGGAAGGTGTTGAAACAGAAGAACAGCTGGCTTTTTTGTCGGATAGGAAATGTGAACAGTATCAAGGTTATTATTTTAGTAAACCGTTATCTGCTGAGGAAATTACGAGTATATTGTAGGACTATATACTTCGCACTGTCATGATTTCAGTTTTCTAGTGGATCATTTTTGCCAATATCAGCGTTACTGAAATAATTACATAGCTCTATCTATACGCTTGTTTCAGCGCCTTGTTTTTGACGAAAATTATCACACTATAAAATCCTAAACCATGGCTGCGTGAAGTATATTTTGTATTTAAGGAGTGAGGTTGTTTATCTGTTGCGATTGCTGCAAAATAAGGCGTAACTTGCCAGTAGAGCAAAGGTTATAAACGCAATCGACGACCAGTCTGGGATCGTCAGCGTTAAAAATTCCCAATCCATATTGCTACAGTCTCCATTAGCTTCGAACATATCTGGCCACCATTTTGCAATATGTAATGCATTTAAAAATGCTTCTTCTGGGCTAATGCCACATTCAAGCGCTTCTGGGTAGCGAAGTAACCAAGATTGACGTAAAGCAACTATTGCACCGCAAAGTGCGAAAATAGTCATTAAACCGCCGTACAGTCGACAACCAATGTTGTTTGGATTATGTAGAAAGGCCAGCAATGCTGTGATACCTATTAGCCAATAAGCAACACGTTGAACTACGCAAAGCGGGCAAGGCAATAATTCTTCTACAAGCTGTAAATACATTGCATAGCTAATCAGGCTAAAACAACTCAGAAAAATAAACAGAAAGATTATTCTCATCTTGGTTACTCAATTAATTTTAGTTAAGAAACGTGCATGAAGTTAGGGGCAAGGAAATAATAAATCATCCAATTTAGGCGAGGTTATTTTGCTCTGATTTGAGGCGGTTCGTAGGGCGCATAGTTGTTCTATGTAACCGTAGAACCAACAAAGAATCAGAGTAAAAGGACAAGTCTAAATGGA
>JAJFJL010000133.1 GCA_021774055.1 Nitrosomonas sp.
CGGAGAAGTCGGCCCAAATCCTCCCCGGTTTTCGTTAAATATACTCAATATTCGCCTCAAACCAGTGAGAATTTGGCCTAGATTCCCCAAATTTTCGCTTCGAAATCATAAGTCCGACAGGCTCCTAGTATTTATAAAACAACAGAATGAATGAACAGGAATTGTAGATGACAAAATTAAAACAAGGGTTATTGTATTTAGGTTTTGCTGTATTTGCATTAGGTGCTGGTTTTCTACTGCGTATGCATTCAATTGAAAGTCATAAAGCGGAGTTCTTAGCCAGTGAGGCAAGCAAACAAGGGGCTGAAAAAATATTAGGTGTTACTATGAGTGACATTCATGGTGAACAACAAACAATCTCACAATGGCAAGGGAATGTTTTAGTTATAAACTTTTGGGCAACCTGGTGTGCACCTTGTCGTGAAGAAATTCCTGAGTTTATGGAATTGCATGATGAGTATTCTGACCAAGGATTGTTTTTTGTTGGTATTGCAATTGATAGAAAAGAAAAGGTTATCGCCTATAGCAATGAATTTGCTATTAATTACCCGGTATTGATTGGTAACTCTACTGTAATGACACTTGCAGAGGAAACTGGAAATCCTCAATCCGCCTTACCTTATACGATTGTTATTAATCGTGATGGTGAAATTGTAAATACTTTTTTAGGTCGTTTACATAAAGAAAAACTTGAAAAGACAATAATTCCTTTATTATAATGATTTATTAAGGTTTTCTGGGCATCCTTCAATATTCGGTTTACATTTTTTAAAAAGACAAGGTTTCATATTGAAACGATGTCAAAAATAGCCTACATGAAACACCCACCGTCATTCCTGCTAAAGACACGCAGGAATGAGGGTGGATAAATAGGCATCAAAAGTGTAAACCACTTTTTGAATCAATACGAAGGGTGCCCCTTACTTGTAGTTTTTTTGAGCTGATATAAAGCATGCCGTTTTCTGTAGGGTTGATCAGCGAAGCGCGTCCACCATTGTAATGAATACGAATAGATGGATGCACTGTTGTTTTATCCACACTATTCAATTCAGCACAAGATATTGTGAATAATTTACTAAAGCAATAATTTAATCTATTGTTTTTATTGGGAGTTATTTCTGTAAAAATATAATGCAACCTTAACATGGGAATTACCACATCTATAGCAGTTTAATTTTAGTATCCTTTTTAATATTAATGGTTAGAATTAGGAGCGTGTATGGAATAGAATGGTTTCATACACATTGCTTGATGAAAGTATTGCAGTATAAATATTCAAATTATCGTAGTTGATAAAACTACTAAAGTGTAGGTGGCTACAAGTCATAAGGTAAAAATGAAATGAATTGGGTTGCGAAATATATTGGTATGTTTCTGGTTACGATATTAATTTTAGTTACCAGTGTGGTTGCTTATGCGCAGATTCCTTTGTCTGAGGAAACAGCAGATCCCCCTTTGTTTTTTTCTGTAACAGAAATACAGATACAAGGTAATACCTTGCTTCCTGAGAATAAACTTCAAGAATTAATCGCATATCTTATTGGTGATGAACGAACATTAGATGACCTTACGAAAGCTACTGCAGTTGTAACTAAAGCTTATCGAAATGCCGGGTTTGGTGGTGTAGTCGCGTTTATACCAGAACAGGATTTGGTGGCTGGAAGTATTATTATTCAAGTGGTTGAAGGAAAGATTACCAATATACTTGTTTCAGAAAACAATCGTTACGACGAAAACAACATCCTCACAAGCCTACCTTCCATACGTCAAGGTGAAACTCCTAAAGTTAGTAATATTAACCGTAATATTCAATTGGCTAATGAAAATCCAGCAAAAAAATTAAATGTTGCGCTTGTTGCAGGTGCTAATCCTGGAGAAATAGATGCTGATATTAAGGTTGATGAGCAGCGTCCATTACAAATTTCACTTGGTATTGATAGTGCCGGTACTCCTAGCACCGGCAATTTTCGTTCGAATGTCGGTATTCAACATGCAAATTTATGGAATAAGGACCATATCGGCACCTTCCGCTTCCAGACTTCCCCGACTAATCCAGAACTTGTGCAAATTTATAGTGTAGGTTATCGAGTTCCACTATATAACTATTTTTCTGCACTTGATTTATTTTATGCACATTCTAATGTTGACACAGTTACCACCTCTACCCCAGCCGGCCCATTAGGATTTACTGGTAAAGGTGATGTTGCAGGTTTTCGGGCACATCGGCTGCTATCTCGTATCGGTGAATATGATCATCGGCTAACCTTTGGATTTGACTGGCGTCGTTTTGATAATAATTGTTCTATTGGTGGTCTTGGTTCTGCTGGTTGTGGCGCGGCTGCCTCAGATGTAACAATTGTTCCGCTTAGTCTTGGTTACACTGCTCAGAGTGGTGGCCCAAAACTTTCATGGGGATTTAACACAGCTTTATCAGGTAATGTTGGTGGTAGTAATGCTACAGCATTTGATGCAGTACGTTCTGATGCTAAAAAACATTATGCAGTATGGCGCTTTGCCGCATTTAGTAATCTTGCGTTACCTGCTGGTTTTGGCTTAGCGGCACGTGTTTCCGCACAATATAGTCCACAAGCATTAGTTCCAGGTGAACAACTTGGTCTTGGTGGCGGTGGTAGTGCTATGGGTGGAGTAATAAGTGTTCGTGGTTATCGTGAAAGAGAAGTTGTTGGTGATTATGGTTCTTTTGTAAACCTGGAAGGCTTAGGCCCAAATTTAAATAAATTTATGAAGATTGAGCAAGTAAGTCTACGACCACTAGTATTTTTTGATTTTGGTTGGGCTGGTAATAATCATAATAAACCATGTATTGGGAATGATACATCTTGCACACTTGCTAGTGTTGGTGGTGGTGTCCGTTTTGCTGTTGGTCAAAAGTTTCACGGTCGTCTTGATTTCGGGCATGCACTGCAAGATGGGAACCAAAAAACAGCAGGCTCAACGCGTGGTCATTTATCTGTAAACTTTTCATATTAAATCATAAGAGTTAAGTAAATCCATACCTAATACAAAGCACTAAACTCGACTCATAAGTTGATTATGAGCTGTCTATTAAAATAAAGTTTAAATCGTTTATTCGTGGAAAATAAGATGGTTGCCATAACTTCAAAAAACTTTCTCTACTTAGCCCATCAGTTGCATGTATCTGTCCATGATGGCAGCAAAAATTATTATCAATTTTATATGATGCCTATATTGATAATTTTTTTGCTATTAGGGCTTGTATCACCAAATCATGCGCAGTTACCAATTGACCCAAGTGTCATTCATGGTGATGCAGTGATCAATACTGTTGGTGATCATATGACCATAACGAATACTCCCCATACGGTCATTAACTGGCAAGAGTTTTCTATTGGTACAAATAATAGCCTGCACTTTCAGCAACAAAATGATGCTAGTCAAGTATTAAATCGTGTTACAGGTAACAATCCATCGCAGATATTTGGCTCGCTTAGCAGTAATGGTGAAATCTGGTTAATTAATTCACATGGGGTTTTATTTGGTGAAAATGCACGTATTGATGTTGGAAGTTTGGTTACATCAACATTAAATATTACTAATCTTGATTTTTTAGCCAATCAGTATCATTTTAATGCAACAAATAATCATTCTGGAGAGGTAACAAACCAAGGTGAAATTCGTACTACATTTGGCGGTAGAGTTTGGCTGGCTGGTCTACAAGTACATAATGAGGGCTTGATTCAAACACCAAATGGACAAATCATCCTGGCTGCTGGAAAAAGTATTGATTTAATTGATTCTGGTGCGCCAAATGTAGTTGTGCGGGTTAATGCACCTGAGTCTGAGGCAGTTAATTTAGGAGCATTAGTAGCAAGCAATGGTAGTGTTGATGTACATGCCAGTATTGTTAATCAAGCTGGGATTATTCGTGCTAATAGTGTGACAACAGACGTTGCTGGCAAGATTGTATTAACAGCTAGTGAATCTTTAACATTAGCAGAAAACAGTAAAACTGAAGCAAATGCTGGTGTTATTCAGCTAGAAGCAGTTAAGGTACTGAATAATCATGGTGACATTAGCGGAACAGAAATTGCCCTAACTGCAAATGAAATCTTACAACAAGGTCTAATAACCTCACCAGGTGGAGATGTAAGATTAATTGCAGAAAATTCTATTTATCTGGAAGGTGAGATTGATGTATCTAATCAATCGGCTACTGGTGGCAATATTCAACTTAATAGCGGCAAATTAGAAGGTGTGGCAAGTGGCACCTTACGTGCAGATGGTGTGCAGGGTGGACAAATTCGTATTGAAGGTCATGATTCAGTAGCCTTTTCTTCAACACTTGCAGCCAGCGGTAGTCAACAAGGTGGCAAAATTGAAGTAACTGGTGACTCAGTAATTTTATTAAATGCTGAAATTGATGCTTCCGGTGGTACACAAGGCGGTACTGTACATATTGGTGGTGGCTGGCAGGGAGATGGTGATCTACCGCAGGCACGTGAAGTTATTGTTGGCGTTGGTAGCGAAATCAAAGCTAACAGTAGCGTGCAAGGTGGTGAAATTGTTGTTTGGTCAACTCAAAGTAGCGAGCACTATGGCTTGTTACAAGCTACAGATGGTGGCCGTATCGAATTATCTTCTACAGGTAGCATACAACAGTTTGGAGATTTACAAGCAGGGCTTGGTGGCACGGTATTGTTTGATCCTAAGAATCTTATTATTACCGATAACCCACCAGATAACCTGGCATTAGTACGAAAAGTGATAGCTGGTAGTGTTAATAATCAACCAGCATTAGCTGATGGCGATAATTTTGGTACTTCAATTGCCCTAAGTGGTGACTTGTTAGCTGTTGGAGCACCCAATGATGACACTGGTGGAAATAATCGTGGTGCAGTTCATTTGTTCACTGGGTTAGGGACAGATAATTTTGCCGGTCTTACCTGGCAAAAGAGGCTTGCTTCTGGTTTTGGTGCAAATAATATGCCGGTGTTGGCAGATGGTGCTGCTTTTGGTACAGCGCTAGCTTTAGATGGTAATCGATTAGCTGTCGGAGCAAGTGGCTCTGTATTTAGTGACGATAACCCTGGAGCAGTACATTTATTTACTGATGTAGGAACAGATTTTTCCGGCTTAACTTGGCAGAACCAGCTTGCTTCTGGCACTAATGGCATGCCTGTCCTAGTAGATTTTGATTTTTTTGGAACAGCAGTCGCATTAGATGGTGATCGTCTTGCAGTTGGTGCTGCAGGTGATAGTGCAAATGGTAACAATCGTGGCGCGGTACATTTATTCACCGGTGTTGGTAGCGATTTTTCCGGGCTTACTTGGCAAAAAAAACTAGCCTCTGGCAGTGGCGCGATAGGTATGCCTGTACTTGCAGATACTGATTTCTTTGGCTGGTCATTAGCATTGGATAACAATCGATTAGTAGTAGGAGCATTTAGTGATAGCAGCGGAGGTGTTAACCGAGGTGCGGTACATTTATTTAATGGCGTAGGCAATGATTTCTCTGAGCTTACTTGGCAGAATAAATTAGCTTCTGGCATTGGTGCCAATAACATGCCGGAGCTAGCAAATTCAGATTTCTTTGGTTGGTCAGTGGCACTAGATGGTAATCGATTGGTGGTTGGGGCGTTTGGTGATGATACCGGCGGTAGAAGCCGAGGTGCAGTACATTTATTTAATAATGGTGGAATAAATTCTTCAGGAATTACTTGGCAGAGAAAACTGGCCGCTAATAATGTACCGTTGTTAGCTGAGTTGGCTGATGGTGATGGCTTCGGCCTATCAGTCGCACTGGATGATGGTCATTTAGCAATTGGCTCATTTGATGAAACAAGTGGCAGTGGAGCGGTGTATTTATCTGCTAGGCTTTCTCGCTTAGGTGACACCTCTTTTGCCTCAACAAATACTGCAGAAACTAGTTTTATTACACCAACAGCGCTTACTAGATTACTTAATCAAGGTACCGACGTTACCCTGCAAGCGCATAATGATATTTTAATACAGTCTGCGATTAGCGCTGAAGATGTAGTTGGAACAATACTTACTGGTGATCTTACTTTGCAAGCTGGACGTAATATTTTCTTTAATGCAAATATTACAACCAACGATGCTAATCTTACCGCTGTTGCAGGAGATCTTGCTGCTAATTCAAACTTTCGTGATCTAGGTATTCCAACAATTGGCATTGCAGACAATGTTAGTTTAGATGTTGGTTTTGGTACTGCTACATTGGCTGCAGTGAATGGTAACTTTATTAATAACAGCGGCAACTCGGCTATTTTAACCAGTGTAGATTCTCTATCTAGTGTGTCTGGCAACTGGTTGATTTATGCAACAAGCCCGGATACCAGTATTGAGGGTTTTACTAGAACAAGCAATCGGAACACGTTGTTTAACAAGGATTTTGTATTTGGTAGTGTACCTGAGGAAGTGGATCATGATAGTTGGTTTTTTTATAGCGACGAGGAAAATTTAAATTCCATGGTGGATTTAAACCCCATAGAGGAACAAAGAACAACACAAACTCTTGTACAGGACACAAAATTTTCTACTGAAACCATCTTGGGTATGCTTGTGCAAGATAATGTAGTTGATTTATCATCCCCTAAGGTTGTCTTCTCTAGTGTTAATTTAACAAGTATGAGCCATGAGGAGATACAGTCATTAATTGATGCAAGAAAAGAGTTCAAAGATGAGTTATTTGCCGATACGATTTATCAGTTGGAATTAGATCCAAATTTATCTGATGTGCCATTATGTTTAAGTCTAGAGGAAATTGATACTGGCTTATGTAGGATATCTGATGAACAACGTCAGATAGCTAAGCTAGAAAAGAAGAAAGCACGGGAAATGCTGTATCCAGTTGAATATAAAACTAAAACTGCAACCATTTCACAGATTGAAAGCAAGTTTGTTGTGCTCTTTGGTACAGATAAATATACCGATCAAAGTATTCCACAATTAGAGAATGCAATTTCTGATGTAACAGCGATTGGTAAAATATTTTCTGATGAGCTTGGATATAACGTACGAATCGTAAAAGATGCAACCAGGGCCGGTATGGTTCGTACATTAAATCAGTTAGCAATAGAAACTGAAGTGAATGACAGCGTGCTTATCTATTATGCTGGACATGGCTATTCTAATGAAAAAACAGGGAATGGTTACTGGATTCCGTCTGATGCTTTAGCAGTAGATCCAACCAGCTGGATTTCTAATACTAGTATTTCAGAAATGCTTTCTCGCATTGATGCCAAGCAAATGGTAATGATCTCAGATAGTTGTTATTCAGGTGCTTTTACTAGAGAACAACAGGTTGGGTCACTTGAGAGGCAAATTAATCTAGAAGACGTTCTTACTAAACGTTCAGTGGTTGTGATGTCTTCGGGGGGAGATGAGCCGGTCGCTGATGAAGGTAGAGGTGGGCACTCAATTTTTGCTTGGTATTTAATGCAGGCAATGCATGATGTTGATAATTGGAAGTCTGGTAGTGATATCTTCGAACTGGTTAAGGAAGATGTTAGGACTAGTTTTCCACAAACACCACAATACGGTGCAATCTTATCTGCTGGCCATGAGACAGGTGGAGATTATTTGTTTGAATTTAGAGAATTAAAAGAAGTTCCATAAGAACAATACCTTCATCAATTCGATAAATCGGTAGAAATTCGGAATTTTATGATTTCTAATGCATTGATTTTAATGTTTTGATTCATGCACGTTTATGACGGTGCGAGAGTGATAACTTTAGTCATCAGCCAGCAATTCCCGCCTGCATCATAACAGATTGATTTAAAATGAATAAAGGAAATGGTTCTTCGTAAACTATTTTTTACTTATCAATAAGTTATTATATTTCGTGGCGTGAATGTCTGGTCATCGGCACAGAATGTGATAACCCTCCTACTTTAGTAGTTGGCAGCTTACTCATTGTTTATAAAAGAAATTAATATGATAAATTCATCAGTCCAAATTGTTATCCAAAAAATTGTATTACTAGCAACTGGTGTACCTGCCTCGATTGCAGTACGTGATGAGCTTACCCGCATCTTTCAAGAGACAGAAGATTTAAGTCAGATAGCAACGCTAGTTGATAATTTCATGAATGACTTAACTAGCAAAAATGAAAATGGCATTAATGGTGTCGCAACAAATATATATAAAAATGGTTTCGGATTAGATTTGTCTATCCAGGAGATTGAGCAAATAATTGCAGACTTTTTTCGCAAAGGAATTGATTCGTGGTCAGAATTGTTTACTGCTTTAATTGTTGACACTGATGGAGAATTAAGTAAAGTTTTAGATAATCGAGCAATAGCGGCAGATGCTTTTACTGTCGCAACAGAAGTCTTCGAATTTAATGTTAATGACCCGTTAGTACGTGAATGGATTGAAGCAATTGATGCATCAAATGAATCATTGGAGATTGCGCTAGAAATACTTAATCCTGTTACAACCCCAGAGCCAACTCCAGAGCCAACCCCAGAGCCAACACCAGAGCCAACACCAGAGCCAACACCAGAGCCAACACCAGAACCAACACCAGAACCAACACCAGAACCAACACCAGAGCCAACACCAGAACCAACACCAACCCCAGAGCCAACTCCAGAGCCAACTCCAGAACCAACTCCAGAACCAACTCCAACACCAACACCAACACCAACACCAACACCAACACCAACACCAACTCCAACTCCAACACCAACAGCAAGAAATACACAGAATGCAAAAAATACAGCAAATGACAACAACAA
>JAJFJL010000134.1 GCA_021774055.1 Nitrosomonas sp.
ATGCCAACACCAACTCTAATGGCAACATTAACGCCAACGCCAACGCCAACGCCAACGCCAACGCCAACGCCAACGCCAACGCCAACGCCAACGCCAACGCCAACGCCAACGCCAATATCAACATTAACTCCAACTCCTATCCCTAGCGGTCAGGCCAATCTGGAAATAAGTTTTGATCCAAATCCGGTTTTAGAATCACAGGGAAAATGGCATTTTAGAGTATCAGCTAAAGTAACAAATGGTATAGGAGTGACAATAGAAGATTTTAATGTCAAAAGTGAAGATGGTGAAATATTGTTAGAAGGTGACACGCAACTATTTGTGCAACTTTTTAATTCGTGTGGGAATCAACAGGGTGGATTTATCCCGGGGTTTGACACTGCATGTGCTGATCTAGCAAGATCCGGATCCCCTGGCGCTGACACATTTACATTTTCTGGAATAGATGAAAACAGAAATAATATTTCAGTAAGCGCTATTGTAACTCTTCAAGAAGGTAGTAATGGAGGAATACCAAAGCCAACGTCTACCCCTGTTGGTCAGGCTAAACTGGAAGTAAGTTTTGATCCGAATCCGGTTTTAGAATCACAGGAAGGATGGCATTTCAGGGTATTAGTTAAAGAAACAAATGGCATAGGAGTAACAATCGAAGATTTTAATATCAAGGGTGAAAGTGGTGAAATATTGTTAGAAGGTGACACTCAACTATTTGTACAACTTTTTAATTCGTGTGGAAGTCAACAGGATGGATTTATCCCGGGGTTTGACTCTGCATGTGCGGATTTAACAAGATCTGGCACGCCTGGCGTGGACACATTTACATTTTTGGGAATAGATGAAAACGGAAATAATATCTCAACAAGCGCTATTTTAACTCTTCAAGAAGGTAGTAATGGACAAATCTGTGTAGCTTCCACTATTTTAGAGAATGAAAAAAAATCAAAAGGTTATTACGAACCGAAATCAAAAAATAAGTATGAAAAAATCTTCGCTTCAGCATCTGATGAGTTAAATACTCTGAGGATTTTCAGGTATAATATACTTTCAAAAAACTTAAAGGGTTTAAGTATGATTAAGCTCTATTATAAATATTCACCAGAGGTTATTGAAATCATTATGGCTAATGACGATTTAAAATCAAGAGCTGCCGACGCCATTCGAGAATTGATTGATATAATCAAAAATTCTTATAACATTAATGACTCAATACAAGATTTTGTAAACTATTCAATCCCGATGTGGCTAAAAGATGAGATATATAGTTTATTGGATGATATATCTCAACATGCAAGTGATGAATTAAAAGAGGCTATTGATAATTCACGAAAATCCTTTGATAATTAAAAGCTGTAAACCCTGTTCATTGGCATACAGAAGCATATTCTTGTCGTACTTATACAGGTACAGAAATTGATTTGGCGTGAAAATGTCTGGTAACTCTTTATGGCTATTGAGATTTATCTCCTTTATCTTAGTTGCATTAACTCTTTTTAACTCCTTTATCTCTACTATTTCATCATAATTTTAAACGCCTATGGACCACTTTTACGCTTCACAAATGACAAAACTAAACGCCTGTCATAGAGAAGCATATAAACCATGACTCTTCATTTAATCTTTCTTGACTTATAATGAGCTTGGAGTATTAAAATTTAAAAGTAATGTAACATTGATAACAAAACGGTAATCATCGTTCCATTACTCCTATGTTATGATCACTGTAAATATTTTTAACATGTTACGGGTTCATTTTCACTTTAGAAACCCATGCTCCGCTTTCAAGCCGTTCAAACGACAAGTCTGCGCCGCTTATTATAACCCTCCATGTATTATTGCTTGCAGGATCACCAAAATAAAATGCCGTACCTGTACCAATAATAATATTCCCTCTCACGGTGGAAGTACCTTCAACAGTAAGTCCAACAGACGTATCTAAAGACGGCGTAGTGGTGCCTATGCCAATCCTTGATGTAGTGCTTGCTGAACCATTATCAACACTAGTCCAGGCATCAGAATCACCTCCTGATGTAGCCCAGCTTGCAACTCCAGCACCGTTAGTTGTAATTACTTGTCCGCTTATTCCGTCTGTATTCGGAAAACTAATTGACCCTACTTTTAGGCCTCCAACTGTAGCTGTGCCTGCAACAGTCATAGATCCTGTACTGTCAACCACGAATGTATTACCCTCTATCCGTAGGGAAGTTGATGTTATTGAGCCTGTTGATATGATATTTGAGGCTGTCATTGAACCGCTGTTATCCACTAAAAAACTGCTTCCCACTGACATTGTTCCCGTAATGGTGACAAAATCTACATCGGTTGCAAAATTAGTTGTTGTTACAACAACTGAATCTCCTGATGGCAGATTTGTCAACAGTGAACCATCTCCTACAAAACCGGATGCAGTAACTGTACCACGTGAGACATCAACATTACCATTCACAGTGGCTGTACCTTCAAGTGTAAGCCCTATAGATGTATCTGATGATGGAGTAACTGTACCAATACCAACCCTCAACGTTGTAGTTGCAGACCCGTTAGAACTGGTAAAAACACTTGACCCTGCATCATCCGTGGTCCAAACAATGTTGCCACTTCCATCTGACTCCAATACTTGACCGCTTGTACCATCTGTATTCGGAAAACTAATTGACCCTACTTTTAGGCCTCCAACTGTAGCTGTGCCAGCAGCTGTCATAGATCCTGTACTGTCAACCACGAATGTATTACCCTCTATCCGTAGGAAAGTTGATGTTATTGAGCCTGTTGATGTAATGTTTGAGGCTGTCATTGAACCGCTGTTATCCACTAAAAAACTACTACCCACTGACATTGTTCCGGTTACCGTTACAAAATCCACATCGGTTGCAAAATTACTCGTTGTTACAACAAAACCTCCTGAGGGCAGATTTGTCAATCGAGATCCATCGCCTATAAAACCTGCAGCGGTAACAGTTCCCAGCGACACATCCAGATTGGTTGCTGTTAATGTGCCTGTCACAGTTACAGTTCCAACTATGTTAAGAGTAGTTGATGAGACAGTGGATGAACCTATAATATGCAGCATAGCGGATGGTGTTGTTGTACCAATACCGATTCTGCCGTTTGAAAAAACGTTAAATACCGATATTGTTCCTGAATTTCTGATTTCAAATGAGTCTGATCCGGCCGAATCGCTTAATCTTACGGTTACGGTAGCGTTTGAATAGGCGCAAACAGCAAAAACCAGCAGGGTCGCAAGGCCTGTCAATAAAAACCCACGTTTCAATGTACTCATTATTTTGCTCCATTAATTAACTTACAATTTATGATACGAAATCGTGATCTTAAAAAGAATCTAAAAGAAACAACCAATAAAACCTTAAAATTAGAAAATTAGAGTCTTATAGCAAATTAAAAACATATTGTCTATAATTTTTTCATATTACAAAAAACAAAGCAATACTATATACTACATTTTGTCACATAGGTATAACAAAGCAATACTATTGCTACATTTTGTCACATCGTATTGTAAAGCAATACATGCTTTAACCTAAAGCGATATTTAATGTTACAGATGTCTCGTTGTTTTTATTGTAGCTCTAAATCAGTATCTATAAAAGAGCCACAATTGTTCAAAAATGCTTCTTGTCAAAGTTGGCTCTTGCGGTTATACTTTTTTCGTTTAATAGACCATTACACTTTGTAGTGTATATATTTATTTGACTATTGTATTTTGTAATGTGTCTGTCTCTGTGTGCGCTTGATATCTCTCATGCTAAAGGGGTTGAAGTAAAGCAGGAAAAGGAAAAGCAAGAGCAAAAGCTTACCCACGAAAGGCACGAAAAAAAGCAACCACAGATTTCACAGATAAAAGTAAAGGCAAAAGCTATAAGGTATTCCTTAATATTAGCCTGAAAGGCTAAAACAACAATAGCCATGGGTTTCAACCTCTGGACAAAAAGCTTGCCCACGAAACACACGAAATACACGAAAAAAAAGAGAATCTTTTAGGAAAACAGGGAAAAATTAAAAGCAATCACAGATAAAAAGAAAGGCAGATGCAAAAACTATTGTAGTTAGGGTTCGGAAATAAATAACTTGGGCTTTTTGGCCTTTAGATTTGGGTTGAATTTGTTCAATCTGATTGAGTCGAACCGGAAGCGCAGCCATAGCTGCGTTGAGGATTCGGGGATTGAAGATTGGGCAAAGTCGGCCTGAAGATGAATGTCAAAAAGTCCAAGTTATTTATTTCCGGGCCCTTATAGCCTTTCAGGTTATTAAACAGAATTCTTTAAAGCTCTAAAAGAGCGTTATTATAATAGCCATAGGTTCAACCCATGGTTTGAGTTAACAGGATCTTGTATTATGTTGAAGAAATTTAATTTTATCTCAGGTCTGCCGCGTTCCGGTTCCACACTGCTTGCGGGTATTCTCAGGCAGAACCCCGGTTTCCACGCAGCCATGAGCAGCCCTGCTGCTGCCTTGATGCAAGGGTGTCTGGAGCTAATGGGAGCCGGTGGTGAATTTCAACCTTTTTTTGATACCGTAAAACGCAAAACTATATGCAAAGCTATTTTCTTAAGCTACTATCAAGAGCAATCCAACATGGAGGTGATTTTTGATACCAATCGTGTTTGGACGGCTCGCTTGCACCAACTGGTTGAGTTGTTTGACAATTTTAAAGTGATCTGTTGCGTGCGTAATCCTGCGTGGGTTATGGATAGTTTTGAAAGTATCTATCGCAAAAACCCCTTTGATTACAGCCGTATGTTTTCGCCACAAAATCGGCAGACGGTCTATACCCGCTGCGAGGCTATTGTCGGCTTCTCAGGCCCCCTCGGTAGTGCCTGGACGGCCTTGAAAGAGGCCTATTACGGTGAATATTCCGATAAATTATTGTTGATTGATTACGATTTACTGACACAACATCCAAAGCGAACAATGGAGTTGATATATCAGTTTATTGATAAAACACCATTCCAGCATGATTTCAATAATGTGGACTATGCGGAAGGAGAGTTTGACGAGATGCTGGGAGTTAAGGGATTGCACTCAGTTAAACGTAAAGTTGAGTTTAAACCGAGGCGCAGTATACTACCCCCGGAATTGTTTCATAGGTGCAGAGATCGTTTATAAAAAATATTATTATTTTTGTATGCTATTGTTTTAGCGTTGATGTTAGTTGGTTTATGTGGAGTTGAGACCTATTTAAATAGCAGTACCAGTAAATTTAATAAAATTTTTTCTGTTGAAGTAAGCGCCATAATTGATATCTTTACTAATCATGTTGTCTTTCGGCGAAGTAACAAAATCCTTTGTTGTTCTAAAATATTGCTGATAGTGTTGTTTCCACTTAATTAGTCGGTGTTTGGTTTTGCCAAATTTACAACAGATTTGCATTTGATAATTATAAAATAAAAAAAGGGGGGGGAATATGTATAAACAGTGTATTCTTGGTATGGCGTTATTACTGATGCTTTTCTTGATGTATGCAATTCCTTCTCAAACGGAGGCTGATAACAGTGATAATGATCAATTTATTCGCTTGGCAATGCCCTCAGGGGAGCAGACAATGGATAGAGCCAAACTTCATTCAGAGTCGTCTCTCGACCAAAAAAATAAAGCAAAACAAGATGTAAAGGCAGATGCAAACCCTGTACGGGAATTGGTTATTATTGATCAGGGGGTGCCTGATAAGCATTTGTTTTATCTAGATATTAAAACAGGCGTTGAAATAAAAGAAATCGCTATCGGTCAGGACGGTTTGACTCAACTGGATCAGATCCTGGGACAATACAAGAATCTCAATGCGTTACATATTGTCTCCCACGCAACGGATGGGCATATCCATATAGGCAACCGTCTTATTACCGCACAGACCTTAACCGACCAGATCAAAGCCTTTGATGCACTGAATAACGTGATGAATGCGGGGGCCGATTTATTGTTTTACGGCTGTAATTTGGCTTCAAGTAAAAAAAGCCAGGACTTTCTGGCACTAATTTCCGATAGCACCCATTTGGATATTGCCACTTCTACTAACTTAACCGGTTCGGTCAAACTGGGGGGCGATTGGGCGCTGGAATACCAGCGAGGAGATATTCAAACCACGCTGCCTTTCAATATGGCCGCTTTGAGTAATTATAACTATGTTTTGACGACTTTTGATTGGGGAGGATTAGGCAATGCCGATTCCGACAGCTCTGGTTTTAGGTCTTTAACGAATACCAACTTAGTCGTCAGCAACACGTTCAATCAGGATGCTACCACTGAATTATTTTGGAATGCAGATGTCAGTAGTGCTACGATGGTGATTAAGGCCGACAATGTCGATGCCGAGTCATTTGATGTCAGTGTCATTAATGTGTATGGATTTGCCAACGAAACCCCCAGTTTTGACGCCACGAGCACTCTGGTGTTTAAGGATAAAAATGGCGCGACCTTGCGAACAATGACGCTCAACGGTGATAAATCGATATTGCATAAAAATGGCGGTACGCCCACAGATCTATTTGCATTTTTTGACAACAACAATACTTCACCGGTTACTGGTGTCGCTTCCATTACGCTAAATCATGTAGCGGCAGATGTAGCCAATGCCAATAAATCGAATAATATCAATTTCAAAAACATCACCATTACCAATATTACAGCTCCGTCAGTCACCCCCACCATCACCAACGTCACCTACGACTCCAGCAACGGTAATCTGGTGGTTACTGGCACCAACTTTGAGGCCAAATCCGGTGGTTCCAATGATATTACCGTTAACAAACTGAAAATTATCGGCGAGGGCGGAAATGGTGCTGAGTATACCCTGACCTCAGCCACCAATATTGAAAGAGACTCGGCCACCCAGTTTACAGTGCCAATAAGCGGCGTTGATAAATTGCGTGTCGACGCCTTGCTGAATAAAGACAGTACCACAGCCGATGATGGTACCACCTATAATTTGGCGACTCTTGATGATTTCGTTGCCAATATCACCAGTGGTGATACTGCCATTGCAACCAATGCCATTACCGTTAGCAACTATGCCAACCCATCGTTTGAGACGGTGACTTATGATGCCAGTATTGGCCGTTTGGTGGTCACCGGGCAAAATCTTAGTATGCTCAATAGTGGTGGTAATAATGATGTGGTGGCCAATACTTTTACCCTTACTGGCGATGGCGGTGATATTTATCTGCTCACCACCACCAGTAATGTCGATATCACTTCTGCTTCCGAGTTTACCATTGACCTTAGCGCTGCCGATAAACACAACGTCAACGGTATTCTTAATGCCAATGGCCTTAATGCCGCCAGTGGACAGGTTTATAATCTCGCTGCTGCCGATAACTGGCTGGCTGGTGGCCCGCCCAATGTCAATATTGCAGATTCTGCGGCGACTATTAATGTTAGCAATGTCACGGCACCAGCGATAACCAGCGTTGCCTATAATAACGGCACCGGGGTATTGACAGTGACGGGCACCAATTTTGTTAATAAGGTTGGAACGGGTGATGTGGTTGTTGGCAACCTGACCCTCACAGGTGAAGGTGGCAATAACTATACGCTGACCACTGGCAATGTTGAAATTACCGATGCCACCACTTTTGCCGTGACCCTTAACGCTGCAGACAAACTAGTGGTGAATGGTTTGCTTAATAAAGACGGCGTCCAGGCGGATGATACCGTTAACAACTATAACCTTAACGCGGCTGAGGATTATATGCCTGCGGTGGCGACGGCCACTAATATTGTTTCTGCCAGCAATGGGGTTACGGTCAGTAATTTGCAATTACCGACCATCACCGATGCCATCTACAATGCTGGTACCAAAGTGTTGGTAGTGACTGGCACCAACTTTGCCAGAAAATTTGGCGGTAATGATATTGACCCGACCAAACTGGTGCTGACTGGCGAGGCATCAGGCACCTATACCCTGACATCCACGGGGGTTGAAGTTGATTCCGCCACCCAGTTTACTCTCACTATCAGCGATACTGATAAAATTAATGTTAATGGTTTGCTCAATAAAGATGGCGTTCAGGCGGATGATAATACCACCAACTATAATCTCGCAGGCAACGAAGACTGGCAGGCAGGGGCCGGTACCAATGCCGTCATTGCCGATACCGCAGGTAACGGCGTTACCGTTAGTGGTTCTGCCGACCCGACTGTTTCCTCTGCCACCTATAATGCCACTACCGGGGTGTTGGCGGTAATCGGTACCCGGTTGGTGAAAAAAACCGGCACGTCCAATGACGTTGATCTGACCAAAATCACCCTTAAGGGGCAGGCCAATGGTACCCGTGCCCTGACGACAACCAATGTTGAAATTACCGATGAAACCAGCTTTTCAGTGACCTTGAATGCTGGTGATAAAACCGCTGTGGATGCGCTACTCAATCTTGATGGAACCCAGTCGGGAGACAGTATTGTCTACAACCTCAATGCCGCAGAAAACTGGATGGCAGGGGCGGCGACCAACAACAATATTGTTGATGCTATTAACGGTATTACCGTTAGCGGGGTGCCTGTGCCAGAGATAACCTCATCAACTTATGATTCTTCGACCGGGATACTGGAGGTTACTGGTGCCAATTTTGAGAACAAAAGTGGTGGAACCAATGATGTCAGTGTGTCCAAATTGACGATAACCGGCCAGGGCGGCGGCGGTAGTGCTTATACCCTGACGGGGGCTGATGTTGAAATCACCAACGCTACCACCTTTTCAGTAACATTAACCGGCACTGACAAAAACCGGGTTAATGCCATTCTCAATAAAAATGGTTCACAGTCTGACAGCAACGTTACCTATAACCTGGCGGCGGCCGATGACTTTATGGCCAATGTCACCGCTGGCAATACCGCGGACGCAACAGCAACAATCACCGTCAGCAACTATGCAGCTCCGGCAATAACCGATGCCACTTACAATGCCGGCACCGGAGCATTGGTGGTTACGGGGACAGGTTTTAGTAGTCTCTCTGGCAGCAACAATGATGTCGACCCCACCGCCATCACCATAACCGGAGATGGCGATGACACTTATGTCTTAACCACCACCGGGGTGGATATTACCAACGACACCACATTTACGGTGAATCTCAACGCCACGGATATGCTCACCGTCAATGGCTTGCTCAATAAAAACGGCGAGGTTTCGCCGTTGACCACCATCTATAATCTGGCTGCGGCAGATAACTGGATGGCTGGTGGCGCACCAAACAGCAATATTCAGGATTTAACCAGCAATGGGATCACGGTGAGTGGCGTTGTCAACCCCACAATTACCTCAGCAACCTATGATGCCACATCAGGTGCTTTGGTGGTGACAGGGACCAATTTCACTCATAAAGTGGGGCCGACCAATGATGTGGTGGTGACCCAGATCGCCCTTTCCGGCCATGGCAATTTCACCTATTTATTGACAGGTGCCAGTGTGGAAATTACCGATGCTACCACTTTTACCGTTAACCTTAGTGCCACCGATATTTTTAACGCCAATGGTCTATTTCATAAAAATGGTACTTTGTCCGACAACAATTCCAATTTTCTACTGCAACTTGGCGATAACTGGCTGGCGGCGGGACCTGAAGGGGATATTGCTGATATCTCTAATAATACGGTGACTGTTAGCAATGTGGTAGAACCAGCAGTGACCTCGGCCACTTATGATACCATCACCGGGGTGTTGGCAGTGACCGGAACACGGTTTGTCAGCCAGCAAAGCTCGGCCGATGTTACGGTGAATTTATTGACCCTTAAAGGTGAGGGTGGAGTAACCTATACCCTGACCACCAGCAGCGTTGAGATTGCCTCAGCAACGAGTTTTAGTGTAACGCTTAATACCACTGACAAGCTGACGGTAAACAGTTTGCTAAACAAAGATGGTACCCAGGCCGATGATGGCGCAACCAATTATAATCTCAACGCTGCTGATAATTATATGGTGGCGTCTGCCGATAGCAGCAATATTGCCGATGCCACCAATACCATTACCGTCAGTAACGTTGCAGTCCCTACCATAACCTCTGCCACTTATGATTATAGTACCGGGGTTTTGGTGGTAACAGGAACCAGTTTAAGCAGTACTACCGGATCCAACAATGATATCGATATCACCAAGCTGACCCTCACTGGACAGGGAGGGGGAACCCACCAACTGACCACCGGCAATGTCGATATTAGTAATGAAACTGCCTTTACAGTGACCCTTAATGACGCTGACAAGCTGGCAGTAAATGGTTTGCTCAATAAAGACGGTGCCAGCTCTGGTGACAACACCACTTATAATCTGGCGGCAGCAGAAAACTGGTTGCCCGGGGCAGCCTCCAACGCAGTGATTGCCGATTTGACGGTTAACGGCATTACCGTTAGCAATGTAGTACAACCGGTGATCACTGATGCCACTTACGATGCCAGTACCGGGGCGTTGGTGGTGACCGGCACGAACTTTACCCCAATCACAGGAGGGACTAATGATGTTGATCCCACAAAATTCACTCTGACTGGAGATAGTGGAGGCAGCTATGTATTAACCACCACTGCGGTGGAAATCACCAATGCCACAACCTTTACGGTTACTTTAAATTCCACTGATAAAACCAATCTCAATGGCCTACTGAATAAAGACGGCACTCAGTCTGATAGCGGAACTACCTATAATCTGGCGGCGGCTGACAACTGGATGGCCGGGGCCAATAGCAGCACAGATATTGCTGATTTGACCAGCAACTCCATTACCGTTAACAATGTCACAACACCAGTTATTACCGATGCCACCTACAATGCAGTCACCGGAGAGTTGGTGGTTAGCGGCACAAATTTTGTTAATGAAGTAGGCAGCACCAATGATGTTGACCCCACTAAATTTACACTAACCGGCGATAGTGGTGACACTTATGTGCTGACCACCACCGGAATAGAGATCACCAACAAAACCACCTTTGCAGTAATACTTAATACCACAGACAAAACCAATATTGATGGCTTGCTCAATAAAAACGGCACTCAGTCTGATAGCGGAACCACCTATAATCTGGCAGTAGCAGACAACTGGATGCCTGGTGCTGCGGCGACAACGGACATAGCAGATGCCACGGGAAATGGCATCACCGTCAGCAACGTAACGGTACCTGCAATAACCTCGTCTACTTACAATTACTCAACTGGCGCCCTAGTTGTTACCGGCACAAATTTCCGCAATAAAAACGGTGCTATCAACGATGTCGATATTACCAAATTAACACTAAAAGGTGAGGGTTCGAACGCATACGTATTAACCACTACCAATGTTGAGATCACCTCTGCTACCGAATTTAGCGTTACTTTGAACAATACCGACAGCATAAATGTTAATGGTCTGCTTAATAAAAACGGCACAAATGCCGAAGATAACACGGTCTACAATCTGGCTGCCGCAGACAACTGGATGCCCGGCGTATTGACAGCAACTGATATTTCAGATACCACAGTCACGGTCACCGTCAGTAATGTTACTACGCCAACGATTGCTTCTGTCGCATATGATGTAAGCACCGGTATTGTTACTGTAACTGGCACAAACTTCCTGAAAAAATTCGGGGCCACCAATGACGTCGATATTTCCCTGCTGACATTCACCGGTGAAAACGGGGACAACTACACCATCGTCAGTACAACAGATGTTGAGATCACATCATCGACCACCTTTACCATTACCCTTAGCGGCGCCGACAAAACCAGTGTCGACGCCCTGCTCAATAAAGATGGCCTTACCTCCATTAGTGGCGCAACCTATAACCTTGAGGTGGCAGATAACTGGTTGCCTGGTACGGCTGCCAGTACCAACATTGCCGATACCACCAATGGCATTACCGTAAGCAACGTACCTATCCCCGGCTACTGGATCGGGACAGCCAGTTCTGACTGGAATAACGGCGCCAACTGGGACGACGGTAATGTTCCCACCAATTTGGTTAATGTGCTTATCCGGCCCAGTAGCCATGCCGATGTTACCAACCAGCCAACGGTCAATATAACCAACGCTGCCAGTCAAAACCTGACGATAGAAGACGGCGCCACTCTTACCATATCCACCAATGGGAATATTCTCACCGTGAGCGGAAACTACACCAAAAATGGTACCGGTTCCATCAGCGCAAGCAACGGCGGCAAGGTAGTGATAAATGGAGATGTTTTCAAAGGAGCCACCCTACGCCTCAATATCAGCGCCACCGGCAGCATTGAGGTTTTAAGCAGCATCAGTCTACCGTAAGAGCGCTTTCAGTAGTTTAAAATTGCATATGTACCTGTTCTTTTTATCTATATAACCGGGAAGACTACTTCATATATAACCCTCTATACAATAAATTGCTCTTCTTCCTGGACAGTTGACATAGCTTTGACACGAATAGGATTAAGGTGACTTATACCTTTGTGTTACCGCTGCCCCTGATATTCCTCCAAAATATTCACCTAAATTCTTCACCGATTTACCGCTGATATCTCTTGCAATATTCATCTTTATTCACTAATTATTGAGTTAAATCTACCTTGAAACATGTGACCGTTTCTTTGATGCCTTTTATTGTAAAAAATTGCATAACTTATATTAAGCCACTGTATCGCTATGCTTAGGTTTGCTTCATTAGTTTCTATCAATAAATGATAATGGTTTGACATTATGCAATACGTATATACCATAAAACAATGAAATAGTCGGCATTGCCTTCTCCTTTTCTCTTGATCCCAATAGAAATTAATACCAAATTTAATTTGCTTTTGACGGGCAGAAATATCCCAATTAACGAGCATAATAACTTTAGAAAATGGCTCAGATATTACCTTGAATTTTGTAAGAAATATAATTTTGATATAACAAAAAAAGAGAGTCTCCCGTATTTTATTGAAAAACTGCAAGAAAAACATCAGTCCACTAACCAACAAAAACAGGCATCACATGCTATATCTATTTACTATTCTTTTGTTTGAATGCCTGAATTTGGGTGGTGGTACAGTTTAGTTGCTATCTATTTATTAAAGTGAATCTGATTGATAAATGTATAAATTAGGCGTAAAACCAACAAAACACTGCTTGTAAAAAGAAAAACTTAATAATTAAATGTCAACTAAATATGACGCAAAACACCCTTTAAGCATTGATTTTTCTTAAAAAGTAGAGACAGAATACATAGAATACGTCATAAGTAGTTGACGCTAAAGATGCCGAGATGAATACTCCTATATTGATTTTATAAATTCAATATAGGAGTATTCATGAACGAAACTAAAAGAAATTTCTTGAAAAAGAAGGTATGTCCCCATACCGTGACAATTGCAGTGATCCATACATTGCATATAAACTCCAAACTTTTATTAGCTTCCCTTCACACGCATACGGCGCGGGGACGCGCCTACACTACAAATATAAATTCATATACTATTTAAATATATTCCAATCACTACTTTGACTACTCTGCATAACCTTGAAAATATTACATGATTTACATCTTCATTCAACTCTATGTTTCAGGTTCAAACAAAACTTAACTTTCACACTCTGTCATTTTGACATAAACCCGTGATATAAAAGGAGTAAAAAAGCAAATTCC
>JAJFJL010000135.1 GCA_021774055.1 Nitrosomonas sp.
ACAACCATGGGAGTAGCAACGCTTTACTCTTTAAGTACGGCGTCAACCGGGGTTGCAACAGCAGAGATTGGAAAAGGTTAACCCTGTAGAATAGAAAGTTTTATATTTCTTATATCACTATATGCAACTTTAACTAAGGAGGATTGCAAATGGCATTTCCAACATCAGTAAATAATATGATAACAGATTCAGTCGCACAGGCTAATGTGAAAGTTTTAGGCGATGCGCCGGCAGTTGCCATGGGCAACCTGTACCAGGCGACAAGTCAGGCGCTTGCAAACGCAGCCCATAATGCTACTACAGCGCAACAGCAGACTAATGTAGCGGCGCAAGCGGCAACAACCATGGGCGTAGCAACGCTTTACTCTTTAAGCACTGCTTCAACCGGTGCTGCAACAGCGGATATTGAAAAAGGTTAAACTTATGACATAAATAGTTTTATATTTCTTATGTCCTTGTTTACAAATATAACTAAGGAGAGTTATAAATGGCATTTCCAACATCAGTAAATAATATGATAACAGATTCAGTCGCACAGGCTAATGTGAAAGTGTTAGGCGACGCGCCGGCGGTTGCAATGGGCAACCTATACCAGGCCACAAGTCAGGCACTTGCAAACGCAGGCCATAATGCCACTGCAGCGCAACAACAGACTAATGTTGCGGCTCAAGCGGCAACAACCATGGGCGTGGCAACGCTTTACTCTCTAAGTACGGCTTCAACTGGAGTTGCAACATCAAAAATTGACGAGGGGTAAACCGGGTAGGACAAACAGGTTAATATATTATTATTTATATACAAATATAACTAAGGAGAATTATAAATGGCATTTCCAACATCGGTTAACGATATGGTAACAGACTCAGTTACTCAAGCTAATGTAACAGTTTTGGGGGACGCGCCAGCAATTGCAAAGGGTAATTTATACCAGGCAACAAGCCAGGCAATGGGGAATTCAGCACTTAATGCGGCTACCGCGCAACAACAAACTAATGTGGCTTCACATGCGTCCACAACTATGGGCGTGGCAACGCTCTATTCGATTAGCACAGCTTCAATCGGTGTTGCGACCTCTGGTATTGTGAGTTCGTAAGGTCAGACAAAATAGAGTGTGCTGTATATATTAGCGTAGTTAATGAAGAATTTATTTAAGGAGAGCAACGAATGGCATTTCCAACCACGGTTAATGATATGATAACTGATTCAGTAGCGCAAGTTGGTGTAAAGGTGTTAGGGAGCGCTTCAACAGTGGCAATGGGTAATCTTTTTCAGGCGACAAACCAAGCTTTGGCAAATGCGGCTCATAACGCTACCACGGCAGTACAACAGACTGGCATTGCCGCGCAAGCGGCGACGACAATGGGAGTGGCAATACTTTATTCTCTTAATGCGGCGGCAGTTGGAACAGCAACAAAGGGAGTATTGGAATAGATTATTTTGTATAGTAAGACTGTTACCGGGGATTTTGCGTTGTAATGTTGCTATTGTGCGACAGTAAAGCTGTCGCAGTATGGCAACATTACAACACAAGTTACTAACTTACACGTGTAAAACATTGATTTTTCATTGCGCTGCTACAACGATAGCAGTGACATAATAAGAAGCAAGCAGCTGATGCGTTATATAGCTATAAATAAATTAATTAAGGAGAGGTTTTATGGCATTTCCAACTTCGGTAAACAATCAGATTACTGATGCCGTGTCGCAAGTAAATACAATAGCTCTAGGCGATGCTTCTGCGATAGCAACAGGAAACTTGTTAATTGCCACAAGCCAGGCGTTGGCAAATGCTGCTCATAACGCAACTGCTAACCAACAACTTGCGGTAACAAGCCAGCAGGCTACAACTACAATGGGTATTACAAATATGTTTTCAGCGGGAGCGGAATCAGCTGGCGATGCAGTTGGTGGTATCTATGGTAAATTGTAAGTTTGGGAAATTAATTTTTACTTTATATCAAATTTTAAATTATTCATCAAAGGGAGTATTTTATGGCATTTCCAACAGCGGTAAACAGTCAAATAACTGATTCTGTAACACAGGTAAATACAGAAGTGTTGGGTAATTCTCCGGCGGTTGCATCCGGTAATCTTTTTATTGGAACAAGCCAGGCATTGGCTAATGCTGCTCATAACGCAACTACAAACCAACAACTTGCGGTAACAAGTCAGCAAGCAGCGACTACATTAGGTATTACAAACATCTTTTCCTTAGGCGCGGCTTCAACAGGGGATGCAGCTTCAAAGGTCTTTGGTTGATTTTTAGATTAGAAATTATTCTTTATGTTAAATTTCAAGTTAATCTTAAATTAGCTGATATCGTTGCGTTTCCTACATAGAAAAACAATTATACAGTAAAAAAGAAAGGGGTAATTTCAATGGCTTTTCCCACATCAGTAAATAATCAAATAACTGATTCGGTTACGCAAGTTGGTGTAACGATGTTAGGAAACGCTTCGGCGATAGCGATGGGAAACTTATATCAAGCCACTGCTCAGGCTCTAGCTAACGCGGCTCATAATGCTACCGTTGCCCAACAACAGACCAACGTTATGGCGCAAGCAGCGACAACAATGGGGGTGGCTATTCTATATTCCCTTAATACCAGGGCTACAGGCACTGCGACTAAAAAAATCCAAAAATCTTAGAATCTTGAAAAACAATTCGGGAGCCGACAAATCTAAACAAAAATAATTTTTAGGAGATTCAAATGCCTAGTGAAAATTCAATAAACGATCATATCGTAGATTCAGTTGATTTTGTTGTGAATCATGGAATCAAGCATGCCCAGTCACAAACCACGGCAATGCTTGATGCCGTTATGGCTGAAACTATAGGTATGCTTATGCATAATGCTGTTACAGCACAGCATAACGGGCAAATGGTTGGGAGTGCTGCAGTTACAGCTACTTGCGCGAAGATACTTTCCGTGCCGTTGCCGGAACCCCCGAAACCTTCGAAGGAGAAAAAACCAAAGCAGGTGGATTCAAAACCGGGAGCTCCGAACCCGGATACAGATCCGGATGAAGCCACATGCGGGGTGCAGGACGCAATTAATCTTTTGAAGAAATTGGACACTACGGATAATAGTTGCCAGACCATTCAGGAGAACGTAGGGAAAGACTTGCAAAAAATTGAAAGTACTCTTGACGTTAATAAAAAAACAACTTCCTGAAAATTATTTTAACCGGCAAATTCGGGCAAGGTATGATTAATCGGGGGGATGGGATTGCGTTAGTGAAGCCGGTTCTTATTAATAATATACTGGTCTGCCCATGAATCTATAGGCAGTATATTCGGCAAAATAATTTTAATATTTACCAGAAATCTGAAATAACTAAAGGAGGGGGTATGAATGACAGCAATAATTCCAATACGATTGCGAAAGTATCAAATGCTTCTGGTGATAAACCGGACATAAATTTGCCGTCTGTGATAAAGGAAGCTATTGATGGAAAAGCATATCAATCAATAGCACAGTCAACCGCAATAGCCGTGCAAGATGCCGCTGATTATTTAAGAAACATTAGCACTATTAGCTCTACTGCTGTCGGTGTTGCTATGTCGCGGCTTATAGCGACGGGAGATATGGGAACTTATAATCAGGTAGTCACGAGCGCAAGTAATCTTGTTGCAAACGGGGCTAATGATTTCCGGGCGATCGGAACATCCGCAACTGATATTTTAAAAAATTTTTCAGGGACAGCAGACTCTGGCGTTAAACGTTAATATTAAATATCAGATTACAGTTTACAAAACGAAAAGCTTGCCGCAAGCAAACGTAATTAAATCTAATTATAAAATATTACAGATTTGTATCATTTGCTATATTTTAGGGTTGAGTGTCGGTTTTGTCCGGTTAGGTTTTTTATTGCGATATTTATCATTCAGAAAGCTGTTGTACTAAACATGACAGTACTGGATGCGAGTAATAGTTTCATGTATATAAAATATTCAACTAAGAAAAGCTCTTTTGGAGTTTAATAATGGAAGCAAATGATCAACAGGTATTGCCGGATTATTTTCAATATTTAATATTAAAAGCGGAAAGATTTTTCAATGCCTCTTTTTCAGATGTGCAAATTTGCGTAGGGGCTGAAGCAGGTCTTTTGGGGGCGTTTGCTTATACGTTCGGTAACAAGATTTTTTTTCATTCTGAAGTCTTTAAATTACAGAAGAAACATGTTTATGAATTATTGATTCATGAATTAACCCATGTTGTGCAGCAAAGTCAAAAACGTGTTTTGGCTAATACAGTTTGGGATGGAAGGCCTGGAAACGACAACGCTGAGCTTGAAATGGAAGCGTGGGAAATGAGCAAAAGTTCGGTGTCTGGAGAGCGATGTCCTATGCGTTATTATGGAGCCGGTTCCGTGTTACATCCGGTAATTCAAAAAGCAGTTTTATTAGATGGCAAGCTTATAAATTCTAAAGATAATCTTACCGTTAAGGCAAACAAAGTCTTAAACCTGATCTCTGACGGAGAAACATGGCTAAATTGGGCAATTGCCGAAAAAAACTCAGTTTTCCCTTTTGCTGATGAGCCGGAAATGCTTAAAGGCATCCAAACTGGAAATCATGGCGAGAATGTTATACTCTTAAAAAAGAGTAAGCTATTTATTTCCCCTGTAAAGTTAATGGAAATGGAAGAGGAAGATCTCCACCAACTTTCTTGTTATGAAAGTAAAGGCGAGAGTGCTGTTAGTGCAGAACTAGAAAAAACTATTTTTCAAGTTTTATCAAAATATGGAGTGGCAAATCAAAACGAACTCGCTAAAGTGGGAACTTTGTTTAACAAATTAGATGTAAAAAATGCCCAATTATTTCAAGCCCTTGATTTAACTGAAAATATTGCCATGCTTGACCTTTATAAGAGTTGTGAACAAATAGATGATAAAATTAAAATGAAAGCAGCATCTTTTGCCTTAGAACAGGCTCCAACGCCTTTAGCTTTTTCTGATTATATTTTATTCTATCTTTCCTTAGTTAAAAAACTTGAAATTCCAGAAGATGAAATTACTGAAACGGTGAAGGATAGAGTTGAAAGCATACTAAAAGGCTTTAAGCCTTTTTTATTCAATATGTTAAGATGCCCGCGGGTAGATAAAACATTAACGGTTGAACAGCTTGCAAAAACTTTGCAAAACTGGCTTAACAAACAAAACATAGTAGGTTTTTCACGTATATCGGCAGGGGCTCTTCAGGTTGCTTTAAATATAAACGTTAGCAACGCAGAACATTTTGAAAAAGGAATTATAAACTATATGGACAAGGCGCAACATTTTATCCAAAACAATAAGCCACAAACGGTAAAAACTTCTCAG
>JAJFJL010000136.1 GCA_021774055.1 Nitrosomonas sp.
CTTTCGAGGCTAAATCACTTCAACTGTCGTTTACGGCCTATTGGCTTGCGCCCATCGTGCTTAACATTTGGAGTTACCTCCGCCTGCCCGATGCTTGCTATCCGGTGGCTGACCTGCCTTGCCGGAACGGGATTTCCACCCCCTGGAATTATCGACCTTGCTCGGCCGCACTCCCGTTCTAAGCTGGCAGCCGTTTTTATCAACTATATTTTTGCAATTAGTTCCCACCTTTCCTAGGGTTAGATTTCTCCCCCTGTGTGATTGATATAAATCAACTTGCTTTATCGAATGCAGGGTGGCCGCATATAAAATCAAGTTACCCCCGGCAAAGCCGGGGGTAACTTAATATCACAACAGAAGAATTCTTGAAAAACTGAGCAGGGTAATAAACAAAGCATATCCACCCTACAAATCACCCCATCAACAACCACCCTCCCCAAGCAATAAACCCCACCCCTACTATCCTTGAAAAATACTGATAATACCCAGGCATAGTTTTCTCAATCAGAACCAACAAAGTTATTAACACCATCCCCAATAAATTCATCACACCTACAGCGAACATAATCATCATCTGTGCCCAGCAGCACCCTAGACACATGCTGCCATGTTTTAAACCTATTTGTAACGCACCTTTTGCACCATCACGCCATTCAATTAGTAGAAATCCCATCGGTGAGCGGCAATTTTGTAAAAAGGTATTTTTTAACGATGAGAATTGATAAGCACCTGCTGTTATAAAGATGATAGCAGCCATTAGCTGATTTTGATTGTCCATCATTGGTGATAAAAAATGCAGGCCATGTAGTTGCCATTGCAATAGAGTTAGGACAACACTAAATATTAGCCATACTAATAAATATGCTAGTGAGAATATACTGACAAATAAAGTGGCGGTTTGATAACGTTGTCGACAAATTTTGCTGTAAACCAGTATCATCGGGATGGCGGATGGCAACATCATGGCGGCCATCATTACTGCCCACATGGTGTAGGCCAAAGTAAAATCTAGAATTTGCCAAGCGGCTGTGTCAGAGGGTGGCATCCACATTTCTGACATTGGTAGAGAAGTCATTTGCCAGTGTTGATGGAATAAATAACTCCAGGATGCAACAATAACTATTAATAGAACGCTTGCGATTAATAAATAATTTTTAGTCATTAGAAATAACAAAGGACAATTCCTAGGAATTGCCCTTGCATAGGATGTTTCAACAAAGATTGTAGGATGTGCCGACGCAGGAGGCGCATCAATCATATTTAGTTGGTTACATATCAAGGTGTAATCGACGGTAGCTTGTGATTTTGCTTTTGATTATAAAATATGGTGTCTATTGATGCGCCTCCTTTGTCGGCACATCCTACGTCATTACGATGGATGGTATGCAGGGCTAAAGCCCTGCTTCCGGTTTATTAGGGTTGATAAGTAAATGCTGAGTAGTAACCATTACGTTCGGTAAATTCCCAGGATTTATCATAGTCGTGATATTCATATTTACTAGATTTAGCTACTACCGATGGATGGCTGGGAACTACACATAATGGTGGATTGCTAACTGTTGCTTCACCGCCTTTAATGCCTTGTATACTTTCAATATTTACTTGGGCAATTTCAGGAATGGTTAGCTGTCGCTTGTTGCCTTGCTCCTGGTAATCAATTTTTACTTTTTTAATCCCCCAAACTTCAGTTACAAAGCTCATTAACATAGCTGGGTGTCCACCTTGTTTACCGGCGAAGATTTGGGTGATGGCATCAAATTGTGCATCACTGGCACGTTCATCTACATATAACGCGGCTTGCCAGTTGCCATCTTTCATATGGCCAGGTGAAAAACAAGCTAAGACAACATTTAAGTCATCCAATTTTTCACCATTCAGATGGCCAGTATCAATGTGCCAGGCAACCAATAGCTTACAATTACCTTCAGAAGGTGCTTGCAACCAGACACAAGGACAAGCAGTTTCACAGTTACAGGCTTCAAAATAGCCGCCTTGTAAATTCCAATCAGTTGTTGTACTCATAATATTTTTTATTTCCTAATATTTTCAAAACGATTCTTTAAACGGTCGTAAATCTAGCTCGTGTGTCCATGCGCTACGAGGTTGTTGATGGATTGCCCAATAGGTTTGTGCGATGGCTTCCAGTTGTAACAAACCGTCCTGCCCCTTGGTTTTAACATAGTCAGGAAACTGACGCCGTGCACGTTCTCCATCAATCACACCATCAATAACCGTATGCACTACATGTACCCCATGTGGTGAAAATTCACGTGCCAAGCCCTGCGCTAATGCTCTTAACCCTGCTTTGGCAGATGCAAACGCGGTAAATGGCGGTTTGGCCCTTAATGATCCTGTAGCACCGGTAAAAAACAGAGTGCCTTGTTGCTGTGCTTGCATAATTGCGATTAATTCTTTGGCAAATAAAAAAGCACCTAAGCAATTCTGCTGCCATAAGGTGGTGAATGTTTTTATCTCAGTCTGTAAAAAAGGAGCTGGTATATTACTATCTACATTGTAAGCAGCCACCTGAATCATATCGCCACGTGATCGAATAGTCGCAAATAACTGACTAATATCTTGCTCAAGTGTTACATCGGCTACAACTGGTGTGGCTTGACCGCCTGCCTGCTGTATTAGCTGGCTGATATGTTGCAATTTTTCATCTGTGCGACCAACTATAAAAACATGCAGCCCTTTTTCCGCAAAACAGCGTGCAAGGGTTGCACCCAAGCCTTGTTCAGGCCCTACTCCGACGACAATCGCTGAACCTGCTTGGGTCATAATTATGCTTTGCCAAATACTAATGAGAAGTTATTGCTAGGCATGTCAATTTTTTCTTTAAGTTCCAAGCCATGATTAGCAGCGGCCTTTTCTAAATCAGCAACATCTTTTAAACCCCATTCAGACACACCCGCAGAGCTTAGTGTTTCATGAAATTCTTTATTAGAATCGGTGGAAAATTTACCTTCAGTTTGGAATGGCCCATAGATTAATAGAAACCCATTATCTTGCAACAAATGTGCCGCACATTGCATCATACCGTCTGCAATAGAGATGGGGGCCACCTGAAAGATATTAATGCAGAAAATAGCAGCAAATGTTTTTTCTTCACCAGAATCAAACCAAGTTTTAGGATCGGTTAAATCTAAATGTACCGGGTCAGCAATATTGTTATTGCCTTGTTCTTGGGTTAGTTTCTTGATGTTATCAAAAACTTCAATATCTTTTTCTGATGGATGAAAATGTAAATGCTCAAAATGTGGTGCAAAATAATTAATATGCATACCACTGCCACTGGCCATTTCTAGTATTCTTGCTGAATCTTTAGGTAATTTATCTTTCAAAACGCCTAATAGAGGGTCACGGTTACGCCCACCGGCCCAGGCGACATATTCACTAAGTGGATGTGGATCTAATGGTGGCATTTCTTGACTCATTTAATACTCCTTTTGGTTTCAGTTAATCGTTAGTACTAGGGGCTGTTGCCGTTTCACATAGGCAACCATAAGAGCGCACAAACCAAGGCTAC
>JAJFJL010000137.1 GCA_021774055.1 Nitrosomonas sp.
TCTGAAGTTAGATTCTCTCGATTATCAGATTTTGGTAATTTACGTGTAGTATCAAAAGTCAGTACCAAAAATAGCAAAAAGAAAAAAACAGATCCCCCAAAGAAAATATTTCGAGCGACTGATTTAGTAAAGAACGCACCATTCATACTTTCCCCCTCTTAAAATAATAAAATTTAATTTCGTAACTTTTGGCCAGACCAAGCTCGCACCATAGCCCATACCGCAATTACAATGAAAAGGGCGTGTACAAAAGCGAAGTAGCTGATAACATAAATCCAAGTCCAGACTGAATCAAACCCACCTATAAAGATCATTAACAATGTCATTACACCTAATGCTAGTGCTGCAAATAAGTTTAATTTAATGCCTAACCATGCATGATAACGATCAATCGTTGGTTTATTTGTTTTATTAAACAAGTAAATCAACCAGATAAAACCAATAACCGGTAAAAAAGTTAGATTAAGCAGCGAAGCCATCGCTGAGCGTGAGGCACTCTTTATATTCTCTTCCGTAACGGTAGCTGTTGTATTTGATAATTGCATAAACCTTTCCTTTATCCAAGCTTCAATGTGCGTTATCACGTAAGGGATGAGGCAATAATAGTTTGTTCATTTAGGCGAAGTCATTTTGCCCTGATTTGAGGCGGTACGTAGGGCGCACAGTTACTCTATGTAACCGGAAGACCAACGAAAAATCAGGGTAAAAGGGCAAGTCTAAATGGATAAAGTATTATTGCCTCGTCCCTAAGTTCGTAGAAATGAACAGAAACCCCCACAAACATACAGGCTTCTGTTACAACAATACTCGTATAGATACCACTCGCAATTGAGTTAGGTCAAGAACTAGTTGGATTTATACAGATGAAAATTATGCGGGAATAGGGAGCATAGTATAAAACCATAGTGTATTACACCATTTATGGAAATAATATTTGATTTATGTAGCCTAAACCCTGCAAGTGATCACACATACAGTACATAATAAATTTTTTTTAAAAGTAAATTTATTTCATGCACGTTCCTTAGCTATCAAGCAGAATATCTATTTTAGTTTTTGATCCTAAGTAGACTGGCACACGTTGATGTAATGTATCCGGCTTAATATCTAATACTGCAATATTTTTGCTCATTGCTTTACCACCAGCCTGTTCCATAACAAAACCCATTGGTATAGCTTCGTACAGCAAGCGTAGTTTACCGGTATTATTCTTATTGTCAGCAGGATAAAGAAAGATACCACCCTTGAGAAGGGTGCGATGCATATCAGCAACCATTGCGCCAACATAGCGCATACCAAGACCTGTTTTGTTTTTCAAACGCTCAAGGTTATCTCCCATATTATCTAGCCAGATATCAGAATTAGATTCGTTGACTGAATAATAGCCACCTGTTTCTGGAATCCGTATATCAGGGTGACTTAACTCAAAACGTGCATTAGAGGAATTAAAAGTGTAACCATTAACACCTGTGCCAACCGAACAAACCAGCATTAAGGCAGGGCCATATAGCACATAACCAGCGGCGATTACTTCTTGGCCAGATTGCAGAGTATCTGACACATGTGGCCGATCAGAATTGGCAGTTTTACGTCTTACAATAGAAAAAATTGTACCTACAGGACCATCTACATCTAAATTAGATGAGCCATCTAGTGGGTCGACCAATACTAAATAATCAGCCTGAGTATATTCATCAATTACTAGTAACTCTTCTTGTTCTTCAGAGCCAACTGCACAAACAAAACCGGTTGAGCGCATTTCTTCAAAAAAAATTTCATCAGCAAGTACATCTAACATCTGCTGCTGTTCACCTTGTATATTTTCAGAACCAGCTTGCCCTAATGCTCCTCGAAAAACAGCACTACGTAAAACAGCAGCAATTTCAATTGCCGCACGCCCTACACCTTGAATAATAGGCATCATAGCTGCACCATGTTTACCTTGCTTGGCAACACTATTTAATGTAACAGACATTCTTTATCTCCTTAGATTTCAAGCGGCGCTATGATAACAGGCAACTGTGCAGAAACAAAAAATGTAATTACAGGTTAGGGACGAGGCAATAATACTTTATCCATTTAGATTTGGCCTTTTACTCTGATTTTTCGTTGGTCCTACCGTTACATAGAATAACTATGTGCCATAAAACAATTTGTTACACATTATGTGCACGATTACCTTATTGCGCCAAACATTGCTCAACCAATGATGACAAATGTTCCATCTGACCAAATGACACATCTTTTAATTGACCTTGCCGGTCAAACAAAATAGCTGAAGGAGTTCCTTGTAAAGAAAAATATTCAAAAGTCTCGGCTTTCATAGTTTTTTGTGCAAAATGATTCTTTACTTGGTTACGTACAGCTTGTTGTTGATCCTCTCTAAGTTCACCATAAGTTGGTAGAACTTCATGGATAAAACGTAATATTCTTTCGTCGGTTATCGGCTCAGTTTCTGGTACTACACGATCCATGCCAACAGCGAATGGAAAGTTCCATTCAAGTTTATTGTCGTTAAGTAAATTATATTGATTTAATGCCTTACGTGTTTCTCCAATCACTTCACCAGTTTTAACCAACAGCTGCAAATTTTCTAAGGTATTTTTATCATAATCCTCAAATGCAGTGGCTAACCCAATTGTGACCAGACCTTGATCTTTATATTTTTCATGTAATTGTATTGCCTGTGGTAAAGCATGCATAAAACAACCAGGGCAATTAACTTGAAAAACTTCTATTAATACAACAGATCCAGCAAGGTCTTCGGCTGTTACCGCTTCACCTTGTACCCAGGTATCAATAGCAACATCAGAAAATAATCGGTTATTCATAAATATATGTTGAAGTGTAAGAAAGGACATGTAGTTTAATCCACGCACTATGACAATGAAAGCGTCTTGATAATACCTAGCACCTTGCACGCTAAATAACCTAGAAAATCTGTGGCACAAATTGCCGATAACTGCGTTGAAGAAACTTGACGTATACTCAATATGCCTACGCTTCTTCGCCTTGTTCTCGACAATTTTTGCATTCCCCATATTTTCTAGGTTATTTAGCGTACAAGGTACTAGATCCTGCAAGTGATCACACACATACTACACAACAGATTATTCCATATAGCAAACTTTATTCCTTGGAAATATCAATAAGTATTCCACGCAGAATAAAATTCACTCCATGAAACAATTTGTTGCACATTATATGCATGATCACCGGCAGGATCTAGGTAATGCCTATTTCTTGCTGCAAAAATTTATTTCGCTAGAATCTAGGTTGAAATCCTCTGATCTACCCCCACCATAATGCTGTTTTATTCAAGGAGAAAACTGTGCAAGCTGAAACAAAAAAAGAGCAAATGAACTTCCAGGCGGAAGCTAAACAACTGTTAAAGTTAATGATTCATTCTTTATACAGCAACAAAGAAATATTTATGCGGGAATTGATTTCAAATGCTTCTGATGCGGCAGATAAGTTACGTTTTGAGGGTTTAACTGACGCGGCGTTGTATGAATCAGATTCAGATCTTGAAATCCATGTTAGTTACGATGCTGAAGCAGGCACGATTACCATCGCTGATAATGGTATTGGCATGTCAAGACAGGAAGTAATTGATCATATTGGAACTATTGCAAAATCAGGAACCCGTGAATTTTTTGATTCATTAACTGGTGATCAAACTAAAGATGCTAATTTAATTGGTCAATTTGGGGTTGGATTTTATTCAGCATTTATTGTGGCTGACTACGTCACATTGACCACCCGACGTGCAGGCTTGACCGAAGAACATGGTGTATGTTGGGAATCTAGTGGTGAAGGTGACTTTACCTTAGAAATGGTTAACAAAGAAACCCGTGGTACTGAGATCACCTTACATCTGCGCGAAGATGAAAAAGAACTGCTGAACGGTACGCAACTACGCACCATTATTCGCAAATATTCTGATCATATTACTTTGCCGATTGTGATGCAGAAAGAAGAATGGTCACAAGAAGATCAAAAAACCAACATGCTGGATGAGAATGAAACTATTAATCAAGCCAGTGCATTATGGGCTCGTGCAAAAAGTGACATCACAACAGAACAGTACAACGAATTTTATAAGCATGTTGCACATGATTTTGAAGTGCCATTGGCTTATGTGCACGCCAAAGTAGAAGGTCGACAAGAATACACTCAGTTACTTTATATTCCGTCCCGCGCACCTTTTGATATGTTTGATCGTGAACATCGTCATGGCATAAAACTATATGTGCAACGTGTTTTTATTATGGACGATGCAGAAAAGCTATTGCCAAATTATCTTCGTTTTGTAAGAGGGGTGATTGATTCTAATAACCTACCATTAAATGTTTCACGTGAGATATTGCAGGAATCAAAAGATATTGAAACCATCAGAGCCGGTACAGTTAAAAAAGTATTAGGTCTGATTGAAAGTCTGGCAAAAAGCGAAGATGATGAAGGCAAAGCTAAATTCAAAACATTTTGGCAAGAATTTGGCCAGGTCCTGAAAGAAGGAGTTGGTGAGGATTTCAGTAACCGTGAGCGAATTGCCAAACTGTTACGCTTTGTTTCTACCCATGATGAAACCGACGAACAATCTGTATCGTTGACTGATTATATTGGGCGCATGAAAGAAGAGCAGAAAAAGATTTATTATGTAACTGCTGATAGTTTGAACGCTGCAAAAAGTAGCCCGCATTTGGAAGTATTTCGTAAAAAAGGTATTGAAGTACTGCTGCTCTCCGAACGTGTTGATGAATGGTTGACAGCTAATTTACATGAATTTGATAGCAAACCGCTACAGTCAGTGGCAAAAGGTGATCTTGATCTAGGCGAATTAGAAGACGAAGCAGAAAAAGAAGAGCGCGAGAAAGAGGCTGGAGAATATAAGCCACTGATCGATAAAATGAAAGAAACTCTAGGTGACAAGGTTAAAGAAGTAAGAATTACTTTACGCTTAACCGAATCTCCGGCCTGCTTAGTTGCTGACGCCAATGATATGAGTGGTAATTTAGAACGTATGCTGAAATCTGCTGGGCAAAATATCCCAAGTTCTAAGCCTATCCTTGAAATTAACCCACATCACCCTATAGTTAAACGCTTGAAAACAGAAGAAACGCATTTTTCTGATTGGAGTCATGTGTTATTTGATCAAGCACTATTAGCCGAAGGTGGGCAGTTAGATGACCCAGCTACTTTTGTTAAAAGACTGAACGATTTATTATTGTTTACTTCATTGAGTGGGAAATAACACATCAACTCTAGACTTTTTCCGGTAGGATCTGGTACCTTGTACGCTAAATAACCAGGAAAATATGGGAAATGCAAAAATTATCGAGAACAAGGCGAAGAAGCGCAGGCATATTGAGCATACGTCAAGTTTATTCAACGCAGTTATCGGCAATTTGTGCCACAGATTTTTCAGGTTATTTAGTCTGCAAGGTACTAAGTTTTGAGAATTGGAGTAATAGGTTTTGTTTACCTTAATTGATTCGCAGTCTTGGTTAACATCATGAATACACATGATAATAAACCAACAATTGAATCAGAAAACAATTATCAGGCAAAGCTTATTACTCCTTTTGCCGTTCTTGGCATCTGCACTGAGGAAGATTGGCTGGTAGGGATTGATTATTTATCACTTGAAACCACCACTCTTGCGCCACAAAATCATTTAGCAACAGAAGTTTGTAACCAGTTACAAGCCTATTTAACTAACCCAAGTTTTAATTTTGATTTATCGCTGCATATTAGCGGCACCGTACATCAGCGTCGAGTATGGCAGTCTATCCAAACAATTCCACAAGGAAAAACCAACAGCTATGCCGCAATTGCAGGCCAATTAAATTCATCACCACGTGCAGTAGGGCGCGCTTGTGGTGCCAACCATATTCCAATTGTGATACCGTGTCATCGTGTAATTACTAAAAATGGCAAATTAGGTGGGTTTATGAATGCAAGTGATGGGTTTCCGTTAGATATTAAACGTTGGTTATTGCGCCACGAAGGTGCTTATGAATAATACAGCCTTATTAGATGAATTTTCTGACAGTCTTTGGTTGGAAGATGGTTTGTCGCGCAATACACTAGAAAGTTATTGTAATGACCTACGACAATTTGGTAAATGGCTAAAAACCCACAGCCAAAGTAGTAGGGAATTATTAAATGCCACCCACGCTGATTTACTTGAATTCCTGGCCTTCCGTGTTTCAGAGAAAATGAAAGCCAGCACCACCAGTCGTGAATTATCCAGTCTAAAACGATTTTATCGTTTCTTATTGCGCCAAGGAAAAATACAGACTGACCCAAGTCTTAACATTGATTCCCCCAAATTATCTCGTCATCTACCAGAAAGCTTAACCGAAGCAGACGTCGAAACCTTACTCAATGCACCAGATACCAAACACCCACTAGGTCTACGCGACCGCACCATGCTAGAAGTACTGTATGCCAGTGGCTTACGGGTATCCGAACTAGTTAGCCTAAAAAACTCACAAGTGAGCCAAGACATGAGCGTGGTCCGAATCATGGGCAAAGGAAATAAAGAACGCCTAGCTCCCCTAGGAGAAGAATCACTCGCATGGCTAAATCGTTATGCCAAACACGCACGCACCATATTACTGAATGGAAAAATTACCGACACCGTATTTGTAACCACCAGGGGTTCCGGCATGACACGCCAAGCATTCTGGTACGTCATCAAACGTCATGCACAACAAGCCGGCATCGACAAACCGCTATCTCCCCACACACTACGCCACGCTTTTGCTACCCATTTGCTTAACCATGGTGCTGATTTACGTGTAGTGCAATTGTTACTTGGCCACGCAGATATTTCTACCACCCAAATTTATACTCATATCGCCAGGGAGAGGTTGAAACAGTTGCATGCTAAGCATCATCCTCGGGGGTGATGGTTTTTATAACCATGAATACAACAGGTTAACTTAATGAATCGTAAAGATATATTAGAAAATGCACTGAAGCTAAAACCAGATGAAAGGTTTATGGTAATCGAAGATCTAATAAAAAGCTTAGATGAACCTGATAGTTCACTTGATGCGATCTGGGCTGAGGAAGCGGAAAAGAGGCTAAAAGCTTATCGTTTTGGAGATCTTGAGGGAATTCCTATGGAAGAAGTATTTAAGGAATAATAGTGAGGGTTGTATTTTCAGAATTGGCAAAACAGGAATTTGATGATGCTGTGAGTTTTTATGAAACCAAACATTATGGTCTTGGAAAGCAATTCAAGGAAGAAGTGAAAAAAGCTATAAATAGAATTGTAAAATATCCCAAAGCATGGTCTGTAGAACAAGCTGATGTTCGGAAATGTCTGCTGCATCGTTTTCCATATAAGTTACTTTATTCGATTGAAACAGGCCATATTTTTGTGATTGCGGTAGCACACCAACATCGAAGACCAACTTACTGGGTTGAGTAATGATAATTTTGAGCAACATGTAAATTACATTCATTTTAACCCGGTTAAACATGGCTATGTTAAGACACCTGCTGACTGGCCTTATTCAAGCATTCGTCAATATATTCACGACGGTATCCTACAGGCAAACTGGGCAGGCGCTTTATTTTACGGTGATTTTGGAGAAAGACGTGTTTGACGTTGGGGTTCGTTCCTCTCCCCAACCTGCCGTGCTGTTTTAGTTACTCATCGTTAACCTTGCCACGCAACGATTTTCTTCGACTTTGAATCGCTTTGCTTTTAAGTCGTCTCACTTTAGATCCTTTTGTTGGTCTAGTCGGTCTGCGGATTTTCATTTGGATAGTTACACTTTTGATAATTTCCTGAAGTCGTTTAAGTGCGTCTTCTTTATTCTTGATCTGGCTGTTATAGCGTTGTGCTTTTATGATGATAATGCCTTCACTAGAGACCCGACTGTCTTTTAATTTTAATAAACGCTCTTTATATATTTCAAGTAATGATGAAGCCTTGATGTCAAATCGCAAATGAATAGCTGTCGACACTTTATTGACATTCTGCCCACCAGAACCTTGTGAACGTATTGCTTGCATTTCAATTTCGATTAAGGGTATCGAAAGACACTCAGATATTTTTAGCATTATCAATTTTATTTGTGTATCAAGTGGTCAATCAGGTTGTACCATAGTTTCCACATCAATTCTCCAGTCGACAGGCAATAGCGCTTGGCATGTAGCGCAGTCACTTAATAAATTTCCTAATAATTGTGCGATGTTATTACTAATGGCCTGATGATCAAGTTTAGGTGCAGGACTCATTGCGTAAGGAATACCATAAATTAACTCCCAATTACCTTCCCAACGAAGATAGTCGTCATAAGTATAATGAGGCAATTCATCTGGCGTGATTATGGTCATAGCATACGAAGTAATTCATAAATAAGTAAAAGTTTCTTTATGCGGTATGTTGGGTGAATAAATGAAAGTGCACCCATATTATCATTTACAGATAACAGTGAATAAGCCTTGCTTAGGAACGTGCATGAAATAACTTGGGGTAATAATTAGTGCCTGAACGAAAACCCATAAAATCTTTTCTTTACAAGAAGTAATGTAACTTATTTGAAACGAAGATTTCTGAAAATTTGCCGATATAGATCTAATTTCCTGGAAATTGTATATTTTAGCCCTAAATCTCAAAATCTTCGTTTCATTTTTTTCTATGTAATGCTTGCCATCAAATGGTTACAGGGTTTTCGTTCAGGCACTAATTAGGGCACATGGTACTAGTACTTTGCACAATATATGCATTATAATCCCGGCCAAATATTTAAGGAGTAGTGGGCATGTATATTCTTCACGCCAATTGGGTTCCAGGTTGTTCAAATGACTTTGACAATTCAGGTGAATTCGTTGTTTGGATTGAAAAGATAAAAGAAATTACCGGTAAATTACCTGATAATGTACATAGCGGAACTGTATTTAATCAAAAACAGTTGGAGCGGTTTTTTGTTAAAGATTTTCCCTTAAAAACTGCACTTCTTGAAGCACTAAACCCACAACAGGCCAAATTTTTTATCCGACTACCAAGTCAACATGATGCACCTTTACCTAGTCCTGAAAAGGCAAGAATGACTGGAGA
>JAJFJL010000138.1 GCA_021774055.1 Nitrosomonas sp.
GAAATTAGGGACAACGCCAAGTTTTTGTTGAACAGCATCCAGTAATTCCCTGGTTTCGCCTGTAGCTTTCTGAGGGTTTATAGTTTCAATACGTGACATAATTGATCTCCTTTTAGAACTGTTAAATTTAACCTGGATCCTGCAGGTAATCGTGCATATAATGTGTAACAAATTGTTTTATAGAGTGAATCTTATTCTGCGTGGAATGCTTATTGGTATTCTCAAAGAATAAGATTTGCTATATGGCACAATCTGTTGTGCAGTATGTGTGCGATTACTTGCAGGACCTAGGTTTAATATTGTGTCGCACTCTCGACATCCGTTTCTCATGTAATTCGTACGCGACAAATTCATGTTACTTGTTTCAGCTCACGCCAGAAATAGGATAGATTGCAAACCTTTTTTGCATAAATGCCAACACCGATATATTTGCAAAGGCTATGTGGCAAATGAACCGATAGGTCGGGAATATTCCACTAATTGATATTGTTCAAATAATGGTTCATCCGGTAAGTGCGTACTTACTAATGAAGAGATATTTGGAGATAAAGCTTACCAACGACCAGATGCAAAAGAGGTTGAGGAAAAGCAAAATTTGAAAGTATTGACGCCTGTGAAAAAAGATAAAGGGCAAAAATATCTTGCAGTTGACGAACAATGGTTATCAACCGCCGTATCCAGAGTTCGCCAGCCAATAGAAACGCTATTTGGCTGGATAGAAGAAAAAACAAGCATAGAGTTCGCTGGGAAAGTGCGTTCATACCAGTGGTTAATGGTTCATGTTTTTGAACGGATTGCAGCAGCTATGTTTTTTTGGAATAAATTGAGAGTTAGCCATTATTCACATTTAATAATGAATACGTAAAACTTGCGTTGTATTTATTTATGAATAAAGTTACGGGCTGTTGCCGTTTCGTTTCAACTCAATAAAACATAAACTGTTTTATTGATATGGCACTTATGTATAAAAACATTGAGATCAATTGGTTAACGTGAGGCAGAAGCTGAAATCGGGAATAATTCTACAGCCTAGGATGATCCCGTTGTGTGTAATTGCAATGTATAGTGGGAATTACCACATCTATTCTTTATTAGATCTAATACACTGACGGCACTGAGTAAGCTTGATGACGCACCACTTATTTACGCTGTAATTTGAACATTAGGAACGTGTATGAAATAACTTGAGCATCTAGCTTTGTCTTTATGCTCATCTTCTGCATTATGTAAACAGTTACATAGCCGTGCTATGCGCCTGTTTACACGCTTTGAATATGAGCATAAATCCTGCGCTAGTTGCTCAAGTTATTTCATGCACGTTCCTTACAAATAATGCAGAAAATAAAATGCCAATCGGATATCCAATATGGTTTGTTAGTGTTGTGTTTTTTATGATTCTAAATTACATAAATTTAGAAAGTATCATCAAGCTAAACTCAGTGCCATATTAACTATTTGGTTAGGAATTCCATAAATTAATTATAAAGATTTAACTGTGACAATTGAAATAAATCCGAGACTTATTGCAACAACTAGATTAGGAAGAAAGTCATAAAATTCATTTCATATCTTGTTCTTAACTGCAAACTATCGACATAATCAGCCATAATAGATATTAAATATTCTGGTTTAAATTAATACTAATAAAGGTGTTATATTATGCATATACAGTGGAAAAAAACATTCGAAACAGATAATATTCTGATTGACGCACAACACCGTTTGTTAGTCATGCTTTTTCGCAAGCTAGACGTGTCTATCAAGACTCGCGAGTCTGAGACAACGATTTTACGCATCGTTCAGGAAGTTAAACGATATGCTAAATTTCATTTTATCAGCGAAGAAAACCTTATGTATGAGACAAAGTATCCTCAAGTAGAAAGACATGTAACAATGCATACACATCTACTGGTGGAACTAAACAAGAAGCTGAGTAAACTTAATTTGAGACAAGAGTATCCTGAAGAAATACTCGAATTTCTATCTGATTGGTTAATCAATCACATCTCGAATCACGATCAGCGGTTAGCCGAACACGTGGGCATAGCCGCAGATCGGCCTATAGCTGAGTTGTGCTACCCCGAGTACCTCAGTTGTAATCTCTGTAATGGTAAAGTTTTGTTATAATAATTTTAAGCCACTTTTTTCTGTAGTGGTCAAGTTTTTATAAAGTAAATTTAAGCCTCCAGCTTTGCCGGAGGCATTATTCTTTTTCTCGCCCATAATTATCTTCAAAGCGGATAATATCATCTTCACCTAAATATGAGCCTGATTGTACTTCAATCATTTCAAGTGGAATACAGCCTGGATTTTCTAAGCGATGTTTAGTGCCTAGTGGAATGAAAGTAGACTTATTTTCTGGTACTAGATAAATCTCATCTCCACGTGTTACTTGGGCAGTGCCACGCACGACAACCCAATGTTCCGTACGATGATGGTGCATTTGTAATGGTAAAGCCGCACCTGGGTTAACAACTATGCGTGTTACTTGAAAGCATTCGCCAATGTCGATGCCATCATACCAACCCCAGGGACGCACAACTTTACGATGCAAGCGTCCTTCAGGGCGGCCATTACTTTTTAAATGATCAACAATTTTTTTAACATCTTGGGTTTTATCTTTATGAATTACTAATAGAGCATCAGATGTTTCAACTACCACAATATTTTCAACACCAACACAAGTTACTAAACGACTTTCTGAAATAGCCAGGGTATTGTTGCAATCCTGTAGTAATACATCTCCTTGCGATACATTGCCAGTATTATCCTTAGGTAATACTTGCCATAAAGAATCCCAGGCTCCCACATCCGACCAGCCTGCGCTAAGTGGGATGACAACTCCCATTGGTAACTGGCTATCTTTGCTATTTATTTTCTCCATAACAGCATAGTCTATAGAATCACTTGGGCATTGCTGAAAAGTAGTTTTATCTACTCGTAAAAATTCGCTGCCAATAGAACCTTTATCCCAGGCATCCTGGCATACAGCTAGAATATCCGGGCGACATTTGTCAATAGCTGATAACCAGATGGAAGCTCGCATCATAAATAAACCACTATTCCAAAGATATGAGCCGTCTTTAAGATAGGATTGGGCTGTAGCAAGGTTCGGCTTTTCTACAAAGCGTTTAATCTGGTGAATTGTTTCTGTTGCATCAATTGCAGTGCCTGATTGTATATAACCATAGCCGGTTTCTGCTGTGTTGGGAGTGATTCCAAAGGTGATAAGTTTGCCTTCAATTGCCAAGGCCATGCCTTTACGGACCACTGTTTGGAAAGATAAAGTATCTACAATCATATGGTCAGATGGCATTACTAACAAAACTGGATCATCATTGTCTTGACTAGCGGCTAGTGCTGCTAATGTTAGCGCGGGTGCTGTATTGCGACCAACTGGTTCAAGTAGAATAGATCCTTCTCTACCCATTACGCGCAATTGTTCAGCAATAACAAAACGATACTCTTCATTGCAAATAATCATTGGCTGTTGCAATTTTACATCAGCTAATCCATCCATACGGCGTACAGTTGCTTGTAGCAGTGAGTCTTCACTAATTAGCGATAATAATTGTTTCGGATATTTCTCACGCGAAAGAGGCCATAACCGTGTACCTGAACCGCCAGATAAAATAACCGGGGTTAATGAATGCATATAATTTCCAATAAATTAATCAAGCCAGGATCTAGATAATGGCTTGATTGTAAGCCACTTGCAATATTTTTGAGATTATAGCTTGCAATATATCAAGAGTAGAATATAATTACGAATCATTCTCATTAATAATAGCAATAACAACTTTTAGTGTTAGAAATTAATTGCAACAAGTAAAACCAGATTAACTAATTGACTATAAAGGTGCTCATCATGTATGTATGCGTATGTAAAGCAGTTACAGATACTGCAATTCGTGAGGCAGTTGGTCAAGGTGCTGGTCGTATGCGTGATTTAAAAGCTTGCCTTGGTGTGGCTGGTCAGTGTGGTGTTTGTGCTTGCCACGTGAAGTTGGTGTTAGAACAAACACTGATGCAGCAAAACTCAACATGCCATATTTCTTCTAAACAAGAGATCCCAGCTTAAACCTAATTAATAACAGTATGTTTCTATACAGAACAATACCTAAGATACATGCGATAATTGCTAGGGTTTAAGTTTTACTTAAGGAGATAAAAATGAAAGGTAATGAAGAAATTATTCGTTGGCTAAATCGTCAATTACAACATGAGTTAACCGCAGTTAATCAGTATTTTCTCCATGCTCGTATGTATAAAAATTGGGGATTTAATGACCTAGGCAAGCATGAGTATGATGAATCAATCGAAGAAATGAAGCATGCTGATGTGTTAATTGAGCGTATTTTATTTTTAGAAGGTCTGCCTAATTTACAAGAACTGGGCAAGTTGATGATTGGTGAAAAAGTTGAAGAATGTGTGACTTGTGATCTGAAGCTTGAGCTTAATGCACGCGAGACATTAGTCGCTGCGATTACTGCTTGTGAGGATTCTAGAGATTATGTTTCACGAGAAATTTTTGAAAGTATTTTAGAAGATACTGAAGAGCATATAG
>JAJFJL010000139.1 GCA_021774055.1 Nitrosomonas sp.
TTCACAACATCTATTTCCATTGTTTCAGCAACTTGGGATGCATAAAATTCAGAATAAGGCTCCGTTCCTGTATTTGCAGCCCCAGAAGAACCAGCTTTATAAAGAACTATTTCCCCTCTGACTCTACGCCAACATTTTGCAAGAACGCCATTGGTTGTTAGTTCAGGACTTGAAACAAACTCACTTTGCTTGGTTTCTCCATAACCGGTATAGGCAATTAACGATAATATTCGACTGAAATTATTATCATATAGATTATATTTACTAAACTCTCCTACAAAAGTGTTATCTACAACCCAATAACAATCATTCAGCGATAACCCCTTACATATTTCAATAATTCCTTTGGTATCATTTACATTAAGGTTAAGCTTGGCTAAAAAAGTTTGTACAAAAGCCCGGTTTTTTGGAATAATTCGTCGTTTTAACCATTGTAATAATCCCTGATTAGTTACGATTAGATCAATAGGAAAAAATGCTCTGTAATTTTCATTAACTTCAATGATCTCTACCGATAAGCCTTCTATAACATTTGACTTAAAATCGAATGCTATTAAGTTATTGTTAACATGTTTTAAAATATAACTCATTAAAACATCCTTGCACTGTTTATCAATAATTAGTCGGTTTAAATTTAAGGTAAGGTGCGTTTTACGTACCAATGCTGGAATGTACCATACCTGTCATTTTACGGGACTTGATGTCCTCGCATAAATTGGCAGCATATTATTGCCTCGTCCCTAAATACACCATACCAAATCTAAAACGAATTAGACCTAATTATCTTCTAGTGTAGAATCACTATCTTTTAACCCATTAAAAATGCTATCTCAAATGCTTCGACTCCGTGGCTGCAGCGCACTTTCCTTATTTCGGCGACAAAAACTAGCCGATACTATTCAATCAGCTGGTTTGCAAGTTGCTAATATTCATACTGAGTATTGGCATTTTTGTGCCTTAAAAAAAGATTTGCTAGAAGATGAGATGCAGCGGCTCCAGCAGTTGTTAGCGTATGGCCAGACTCAACAACATTTTAATCCAGTTGGCACCATGCATTTAGTAGTGCCACGTCCTGGTACGATTTCTCCTTGGTCATCAAAAGCTACCGATATTGCTCATCACTGTGGGTTAACCGCTATCGAACGTTTAGAACGAGGAATTGTTTTTTATATTCAAACTAGTAATAGACTAACCGCTGATGATAATCATCAACTTCAAGAATTACTACATGACCGGATGACTGAAGCGGTGTTTGATTCATTGGATGCTGCCGAGCAATTATTTCAGCATGTTGAGCCAGCCGCACTTAATACCGTAGATATTTTAGCTGGTGGGATTAGTGCGTTACAACAGGCTAATCTTGATATGGGTTTAGCATTATCAACTGATGAAGTTGAATATCTGTTGCAGCATTTTTCTGATATTGAACGTAATCCAACTGATGTTGAGTTGATGATGTTTGCACAGGCTAATTCCGAGCATTGTCGCCATAAAATTTTTAATGCCGATTGGATTGTGGATGGTGAGACTAAAGATAAATCGCTGTTTGCCATGATTCGTAACACTTATCAATGTTCTCCACGTGGAACCCTGGTTGCTTATAGTGATAATTCTTCAGTAATTGAAGGTGCTCGTCTGCAACGGTTTTATCCTGGCAAAAATAATGTTTATAGTTATGCGGAAGAAGCCGCCCATTTGCTAATGAAAGTTGAAACCCACAACCACCCGACTGCTATTTCACCTTTTCCTGGTGCGGCAACTGGTGTTGGTGGAGAAATTCGTGATGAAGGGGCAACTGGCCGTGGTTCTAAGCCTAAAGCTGGATTGAGTGGATTTTCAGTTTCTAATCTAAATATTGCCGGTTTTATCCAACCTTGGGAAAAGAATACCTCTAATTACGGCAAACCGTCACGTATTGCTTCAGCTTTACAAATAATGTTGGAAGGCCCAATTGGCGGTGCCGCATTCAATAATGAATTTGGTCGTCCTAATCTTGCCGGTTATTTTCGTACTTTTGAGGAAATGGTTGGTGGTGAAATGCGTGGCTATCATAAACCGATTATGTTAGCTGGTGGTATGGGCCAAATTTCTGTGCAGCATATTGATAAACAACAATTCTCACCTGGTGCATTGCTGATTCAACTCGGCGGACCAGGAATGTTGATCGGCCTTGGTGGTGGGGCTGCTTCTAGTATGGATACTGGTAGCAATCAAGAAAAACTAGATTTTGATTCGGTACAACGTGGTAATCCAGAAATGGAGCGGCGGGCACAGGAAGTAATTGATCGTTGCTGGCAAATGGAAAGAGCAGGGGTTACCAACCCAATTTTATTTATTCATGATGTCGGTGCTGGTGGTTTGTCGAATGCGTTTCCTGAGTTAGTGCATGATGCTGGGCGCGGTGGGCGTTTTAATTTACGTATGGTTCCTTCAGAAGAATCCGGTATGTCACCCCTGCAAATTTGGAGTAATGAAGCACAAGAGCGATATGTTCTTGCTATCAAACCAGAATCTTTAGCTTTATTTAAACAGATTTGTGCGCGTGAACGTTGCCCATTTGCAGTTGTTGGTGAAGCAACGGCTGAACAAAGGTTAGTACTAGCAGATGCTTTGTCGGATACACCACCAGTAGATATGACGCTTTCAGTATTATTAGGCAAACCGCCTAAAATGGTGCGCAACGTATTACAACAAAAGAAAATATTACGACCGTTTGATACCACTGAGTTAGATTTAATTGAAGCGGTGTACCAGGTTTTAGGGCTACCTGCTGTTGCGGATAAAACTTTTCTAATTAGTATTGGTGATCGTAGTGTTGGCGGGATGACCGCACGTGACCAAATGGTTGGCCCTTGGCAAATACCAGTAGCAGATGTTGCAGTTACTTTAATGGGCTATCAAACTTATTTAGGCGAAGCCTTTGCTATCGGTGAGCGCTCACCTTTAGCATTAATTGATGCAGCGGCTGCAGCACGTATGGCAGTAGGAGAAGCAATTACTAACATTGCGGCGGCATCTATTAGAAATCTTGCTGAAGTTAAACTTTCTGCCAATTGGATGGCTGCTGCCGGACATATTGGTGAAGATGCTGATTTATATGCTGCGGTTCATGCGGTAGGGATGGAGCTATGCCCGCAACTTGGGATTTGTATTCCAGTGGGTAAAGACTCCATGTCAATGAAAACCTCATGGCAAGATCGTGTTAATAATGACTCAAAACCTCAAAAATCAGTTACTTCCCCATTGTCATTAGTTATTTCTGCTTTTTCTCGTGTAACCGATACTAGATTTACATTAACCCCACAATTACGTTCAGACTGTGAATAAACAGAATTAATACTAATTGACCTAGGTTGTCATAAAAAACGACTAGGTGGTTCTGCTTTAGCACAAGTTTATAAGCAAGTAGGGGATGAAGTGCCAGATGTTGATGCTAACGCACTTAAAGCATTCTTTAACGTTATTCAGCAACTGAATCGTGAGCATAAATTGCTCGCCTATCATGATCGCTCAGATGGTGGTTTACTAGTCACCTTGTGTGAAATGTCTTTTGCCGGACATACTGGTATTACCATTGATCTTGATCAATATTGCCAAGATTCAGCGGCAATTTTGCCAACTTTGTTTAACGAGGAATTAGGAGCAGTCATTCAGATAGAAGCTAGCCAGCATAATAATGTTATGGCAGCTTTATCTGGCGCAGGATTGAAAAACAACTGTTACGTTATTGGTAAACTTAATGATCATGATGAAATCTGTTTTACCAAAGATAAGCAATTAATTATCAAAGAACAGCGTATTGATTTACAACGTACTTGGTCGGCAACCAGCCACCAGATGCAAAAATTACGCGATAACCCCCGGTGCGCCCAACAAGAGTACGATCGTATCTTGGACAAAACAGACCCTGGCTTACAAGTAGAATTAACTTTCAAAGCTAACCATGATACTGCTGCAGCTTATATTCGGACTGGTATTAGGCCGAATATTGCGGTATTACGTGAGCAAGGTGTCAATGGTCAGGTAGAAATGGCAGCAGTTTTTGATCGCGCCGGATTCACCGCAGTTGATGTTCATATGAGCGACCTTATTAGCGGGCGACTTTCACTTAAAGACTTTAAGGGGTTTGTGGCTTGCGGTGGCTTTTCTTATGGCGATGTGCTTGGTGCTGGCGAAGGGTGGGCCAAATCTATTCTATTTAATCCTAAGTTACATGACGAATTTGCAAGATTCTTTCAGCGTAGCGACACTTTTGCTCTAGGTGTATGTAATGGTTGTCAGATGATGAGTAACTTACATACCATCATCCCTGGCGCAAAAAATTGGCCACATTTTGGCCGCAATCAATCGGAACAATTTGAAGCACGCTTTGCTATGGTCGAAATCCAAGATAGCCCGTCACTATTTTTTGCAGGAATGGCAGGTAGCAGAATGCCAATCGCTGTTTCTCACGGTGAAGGTTTGGCTGAGTTTTCTAGCAACAGTAATTTGTCGGCAATTAAGTCACTAGTAACCATGCGTTTTGTCGATAACTACGGCGAACCTAGCGAAACTTATCCAGCAAACCCAAATGGCTCACCACAGGGAATGACTGGATTCACTACCTCAGATGGCCGTTTTAATATCCTTATGCCACACCCTGAACGTGTCTTCCGTATTGCACAACATTCCTGGTACCCCTCTGAAGCAAATCGTATTACAGATGACGACGATGCACCATGGATGCGGATGTTTCGGAATGCCAGAACATGGGTGGGGTAAATACTATAGTACCTAGATCCTGCAAGTAATCGTACCAACCAGGTAAATGCAATATATGAATTTAATAGAGCGCGCATTGCAAATAGCTTTGGAAGCACATATTGGGCAAACAGATAAAGCTGGTGAAGCTTATATATTGCATCCGCTTCGGCTTATGGGAAAAATGGATACAGATTATGAAAAAGCAGTTGCTTTGTTACATGACGTAATCGAAGACTCTCCTCATACAGCAGAATCCTTAACGCAAGCTGGAATACCTGCAGCCGTTATTGTTGCAGTTAAAGCACTTACTAAAGTTAAAGGTGAGTCATACGAAACGTTTATTGAAAGAGTTAAACAAAATAAACTGGCAAAACAAGTAAAAATTGTTGATCTTGAAGATAATATTAATGTTTTAAGGCTTGAAGAGTTGGATCAAACAGACCTGGATCGAGTAAAGAAATATCATCTAGCGTGGAAAGTTTTGAATCGCACATAAGGGACGAGGAAATAATAATTCATCCATTTAGACTTGCCCTTTTACTCTGATCTTTCGTTGGCCCTCCGGTTACATAGAATGACTATGCGCCCTGCGGACCGCCTCAAATCAGAGCAAAATGACTTTGCCTAAATTGGACAACTTATTATTTCCTCGTCCCTAATGCCAAAGTTCTACCATCCTTCCTGATAAAGCGTTAACAGAGACGTGGCATTATCAACAAAGGTAGTAATACTGTGGCGGTTGAAGCGTAATTCATCTAATTCTGCCAAGCGTAATGGCAACACTTCTTTTAAGTCAAAATCAAATTGAATTAATGGTGCGACATGATCTGCATTTAGATAAAACTTGCCAGTTTCATCAGTATTAGATACTGGGTCATGAATGTCGGCAATAACATAAATAATTTCTTGTAATTCTTCTTCACTTAATTGTACCTGGTTGCTTTTCATAAAATCATCAGGCACTGGGGCTGAGTTAAAAGCAAAGGTTTCAAAGCCAAATGCGGCACCAACTGCCTGTGCCAACCCACCGCCTAATGAGTGGCCGGTGATAAAGATTTTTCTATCTGGAAAACGATTAACCACCTCTTGTGCATACTCCATGGCATGATCAAATTGTGGTCCGTCTTGCCCGAATGTTAATAAGGCATCTGCAGCTACATCAAGTACATATTGCTTGGTTTCACTAAGAGAACAAGGAAAGTCACAACTCTCTGTTCCTCGAAAAGCTAACACCAGATCGTCACTATCTCGATCCCGATAAACCCCTGCTTGCATACCAGAGCCCCGGCTTTCATGTTCAGCTAACACCCAGTTATCAACCGCTACATTATCAAAATCATAAACTGCACCCGCCAATATTGCATAAGGTATAGAGCGTGCCAGCAGATCTACAGCATGTCGCTCGTCCGGACTTAACATGCCATACGGCAACCAAGTTTCATTCGGAATATAATCTGGGCTGATGTATACAGCCGCTGATGTTAATTCAAATAAAGCTGCATCATCATCCGGCACCAACTTCAAATTTACCGCAAAACGCTCTGTTCCATAGGTTCCAGGAAGGTCAATTTTAGGTATCGTCAGTGTGCTGTTGGCTGCTGTAAATACAGGGCTATACTCAACCACACCGGCATCATCCGCTTCAGTACTTACCAGTTGAAAATGATTCGGTCGATCAACTCCAAGCCACTGCAATGATGCTTTAAATAAAAGTGTCTCATCATTAACCTGGGTTTTCTGTAAACATATCAGGTTGTTTTCGGCGAGAAAGGTTGCTGGCTCGGTCAACTCTGAACATTCAGTAGGTAATGCTTGTACTGAGATGCTAGTTACCGATAGAGCAAGAAATAGAAAAAGTTTTTTGGAGGTGTTATTTATATTCATGGGGAAATATTGTTTTGATAAGAGGGGTTATTTTTGTGTGGGTATACATATGATAGAAGGTATTAGTTTTTTATCAAAATTTTATTTTGCTGAAGATGTTGTTAGTGTGATTTAATTAAATCAGATCTAATTTTTGGCATCCTTTATATTGATTCAAAAGTAGTTTGCACTTTTGAATCAATAATTTTCTTTGATACCTATTTACCCCTCGTCATTCCTGTGTGCCTTTAGCAGGAATCCAGGCTAGATGTGGATTCCTGCTAGAGACATGCAGGAATGACGAATCGTTTCAATATGAAACCTTGCCTTTTTAAAAAAGGTAAACCAAATATTGAAGGGTGCCCAATTTTTCTCGACTTAAAATTATAACTAATTAATTTATAGAGAGTTGCAAATCTTATTTTATTTTGAAAAATAAGTGAATAGCCAGCAATGTTTATCAATAATAAGCTATTTTTGGGTTGTGCTTAATTTTAAAAAATGGACAAACTAAGCAATGGATAATGAAAATTTCAAGGATAGAATAAAACAAGAATTAACAGCTTTATATTTTAAACAGAGGAGGTTGTTTGCTTGGCGCTGTGGTGTACGCGCATTGCCTTTTTTGGGTGTTAAAGGTAATTTTGATTTTTGGAAGGGTAGTGATAGACAGAAACATCTTTATGCCATCTTTAATGCGCTAGATAGTAGTTGTGATGTTGCCTACACCTCCGCCGACGCCGCCGCCGCCTCCTATGTCGCCTCCGCCGCCGATGTTGCCTCCGCCTCCGCCGCAGCCTCCTCCGCAGCCGCCGCCTCCGCAGCCGCCTCCGCAGCCTTCGCCGCCTCCGCAGCCTCCTTCTCCGCCTCCTACGCCGCCGCCTCCTCCGCAGCCGCCGCCTCCGCAGCCTCCGCCGCCTCCGCAGCCTCCGCCGCCTCCGCAGCCTCCGCAGCCTCCGCCGCCTCCGCAGCCTCCGCCGCCTCCTCCGCCTCCTCCGCCTCCGCAAACAATATATACAGTGTGGATTTAAGTTCCGTAATTTTAAACGATATAACAAGTATTAAGTCATCTAATAAGGCTCATGAAAATTTTGGCACTGATTGGTATGGGTACATTTGGCATAATTTCCAAACAGCACTTGAAAAAGAAGGCTGCGCCTACTGGGGACTTTTGTATCAAGATATTATTAATAATGGATTGGTGGTAGATTTAGAAGCACTGAAAACACGCTTAAATATTCCTATTGAAATAAGAGGACAAGGGGCTGCCGTAGTCGCTAGTTATTTAGCAGAATTAGAAAAAGGTGCCACTCGACTTAACGAAGCTCGTATTATTATCTTGGGAGAAAAAGGCGCGGGTAAAACTTGTATTGCCAGAAGGCTGGTCGATCCAGAAGCAGAAATGACCACCCCTGATGAAAGTATCGCAGCAGTTGATACTACACCCTGGGAATTAGAACAAGAGAATATCAATGTGCGCATTTGGGATTTTGCTGGACATACTGTTACCCATGCAGTGCATCAATTTTTTTTATCGGAACGCTGTTTGTATATTATGGTTTATGACGGGCGTAGCGAAGAAAGGAATCGCTTAGTTTATTGGCTCGACCATATGAAAAACTATGGTGGTGAATCAAGTGCCATAATTTTAATCAACGAGCGCGATTGTCATCGTGTAGATATTCCGATTAATACCTTAAAAGAAAGCTATTCTATTGCTGCTGTATACTCTTTCTCAATTAAAGGTGATGATGAAAAGTTATTAGGTTTTCGTAAGTACGTAGCTGACTATATAAAAGATAACCTATCTTGGAAAAAAGAACAGATACCGAATAGTTATTTTCAAGTCAAAGAAGAATTAGAAAAACGTTTTGTAAAAGATGAAGCAGGCCAGAGTCAAGAACATATAACCAAAGAAGAGTTTGACAAAATAGCAACACGATACCAAGTAAGTGATATCGAAGAACTATTGCTTGCTTTGCATTCCTTAGGAGTTAGCTTGTGGTATCAGGGTATGGATAGCTTTGACACATTGGTATTGAATCCAGAATGGATTAGTCACGGGGTATATAAAATCATCAATTGGGCGAATGAGAGAAAAGAGTATTCTTTAAAGTTACAAGACCTTGAATCGGTATTTGCAGAGGACCTAAATCGATATCCTAAAGACAAACATCTTTTTTTCTTTGAGTTAATGATACGCTTTGAATTAGCGTACAAAGTAGCAGGCGAAGAACAGCAACTGATTATCCCGCATTTGTTAAATGAAGATCGTCCGATTAACCTACCAGATTTTCCTATCGGAGAAAGCTTAATGTTACGTTATGTTTCAGAGCAAACTTTGCCTCCTCATACAATTTCACGCTTTATTGTTAGGCACAATCAAGAGATAAAACAAAACGGAGAAGAGTTTCAAGCATGGCGTTATGGCGTGGTGTTAGAAAAAAATAGCACTGCTGTCGCCTTGGTTAGAGAAGAAGATAGAATTATTAGTGTTTCTGTAAAAGGTCCAGATAAATCAGACTATATAAGCTCATTAAGAGAAACACTAAATGATATTTTTGATAGCTACAAAAGTAAAAATCCAGAGTTGGAATATAGGATCGAACGACATGGACGATTTCATGATGAGGTAGAGAAAGAACATCCTTTGTGGTTAGCTGATAAAAGAATTGCTAATTATCTTGCCAACAATGAAGCCTATTACGATGACTTTACAAACCAGAGAATTCCTTTGCCGCCAACTGCGGTGCAGTACAACATAAAAACGCTTATTATTGGAGGGCAAGGACATACTATTATAGAAAATAATTTTAATTTTCATGACTGTAATATTAGTTTGCAAGGCGACTTGAATAACTTGGCGCAGTTATTAACAGAAGATGGTAAGAGCGAAGAAGCAAAAGAATTAACGCGAGTTGCAACTGCCTTAGAGCAGCTTGAAAATTGTGAGAACGAAGATGAAATAAAGAAAAGTGGCATAGCAAACCGATTGAAGCGCCTACTTGATAGTCTAGACGATAAAAATTCAACATTAAACAAAGCTGTGAGAGGTATTAATACTGGCAAAAGCATTGCCCAAGATATCGCCAAAAATTATAACAACATAGCAGAATGGGCCGGTCTTCCCCAAGTCCCTAAGCCTTTTTTAAAGTAACTTGTAGGCTTGGTTAGCTTATTAAGCGTAGCGAAATAACGTAACCCAGCTTGTTATACAAATGAAATGGCGCAATGCCCTGCGGTTATTGCGCCCTACAATTGCTAAAGCATCGTGTAACCAAGGAATTAGAATCTATTGGTTCTCCAATTGTTAATTATCTTTTAATATAATACCTGTTTCTTGTTGCGCAACCAGGAATCGTTTGATACGGTATCAGCCTGATGATAAAAAGCTTTGCACATAAAGGTCTTGAGCAATATTTTACAACCGGTAGCACCGTAGGTATTCAAGTTGCTCATGCCACTAAAATTCGGGATAGATTGGCATTTCTACATTCAGCCGTGACTATTAATGATATGGATATACCTGGTTATCGGCTACATGAGTTAAAAGGCAAACTGAAAGGACATTGGGCAATAAATGTGAGTAAAAACTGGCGTATAGTATTTCGGTTTAAAGACAATGATGCATACGTTGTGAACTATGAGGATTATCACTAATGACCATCCAACAACACGCCCCTCCGCATCCTGGTGAATTGATTAAAAGAACTTATATTGATCCCTTTAATGATATATCTGGCAATCAGGTGGCAAGGCGTTTAGGTGTGGCTGTAAGTACATTTAATCGTTTGATAAATGGTATTTCAGATGTTTCCCCTGAGATGGCTATTCGGCTTTCCAAGGTGCTTGGAAGGTCACCTGAAAGCTGGCTTTTGCTGCAGGATAATTATGATTTATGGAAGGCCAGACAGACGGTGAACACTGACGACCTGGAACCGATTAAATTTAAAGTGGCTTAAGTTAACTGCTTGCTGGATTTGTAAAACTCAGTAGGGTGTGAACCGCAGGGCATTACACCGTGTTAAGTACTCGACAAAAAATACTCTAACAAAACTTAATGCATGTAATAGATTGAAAAAAAGTATTTTGATGGAAAAATACTGACAATCGAAAATGTTAACATAATTCTTGTCGATTACTTGGCAACGTAGAGACAAGGCATGCCTTGTCTCTACAAATCGTTGGCAGTCAATTGCTCTACTTTGTGGCTGATATGAAAGATACCCATATTTTCTATTTTTTCCTATTTTTTCTTTGAGAGGCTTTTTTCATTTTTTGAGATTTCTTCTTCTCTTTCTTATTTTTGTTGTTTTTATTAACACTTGGATCTGCTAGTGATGAGGCCGTCTCTTCCGGTCCATTAATTGTCAAGCTCTCATGATACGAGTTAGTGAGTTTTGCTAATCCTTCAGGGTTAGTTATGTCAAAACCTGCAGATTGTCCTCTTTGCAGGAATGACTTTGCCATACCAAATCTTGATGAGTCATTTATTATGTTTATAAAATCTGGTTCAACTTTTTGCAAAAAAGATATTATCTTCTCGGCATTAGGTAATTTAAACTCACGATTTAAATATTTCCAAAATGCAATTAATTCTGGAATTGCATCATCCGCATCATCAGGAGACGAAAGAGATATTTTACGTGGGAACAGGCCAGTAACTATTTCAATAGCATCTGATTTTTCCATCTGTGGTATAGAGCTGCCAGTGTAATCTATACCATAATAAATAAACTGAGCTATCCAGAAACCAGTTTCTTCAGAATATTCTTTCTCATGCTTTTTGCCCTCAGGAGATTGAATAAACGCCTCAATTAGTGAATCCTGATATTCTTGTAATGCATCCTCTGCTTCAGAGCTTCCATCATATTCTATTTCATCAAGTTCATGAATATCAAAACTCATTGTTTTCTCCAATTTCATTTTTTAGAAGGGTGTCAGTCATTGCTTTGTGTGTAGTTTGCAGATAGAAAAATATATAAAAAAATAAATCGTTTTCGATTATTCATGTTCCATCTTCTCGGAGTACTTTCCATAACGAGCAGCGCCATTAAGCTCTGCACGTTTGAATAATGCAGCTTGAGTATTATGACTATTTGCTGAATTACCTTGCCATGCTTTTAATGCTGGTTCTTGTAACGCGCGGCCATAAGAAAAAGTTAATTCCCAGGGTTGCTGGCTCATCTGGTTCATTGCATTAAGATAGGCAGTTGCTTTTTCTGGGGTTAGTCCACCCGAAAGAAAATTGATGCTGGGCACAGCCGCCGGTACTGTACGACGTAATACTTTGATAGTCTGTATTGCGACTTCTTCTGGCGTGGCTTTATGTGCACTTTCTTTACCAGGCACCATCATATTAGGTTTTAACACGATATGTTCCAGCACCACATTATGTCGATGTAGCGCATGAAATACTTCATGAAAAACGGCTTCGCTTACTTCTACGCAATCACTCAAACTGTGATTACCATCAATCAGTACTTCAGGTTCCACAATCGGTACAATACCTTGTGACTGACAAATGGCAGCATAACGCGCCAACACTTCAGCATTCGCTTCAATCGCAACTTGGCTCGGTGTCGTATCCGAGATGTGATAGACGCAGCGCCACTTAGCAAAACGGGCGCCTTGTTTTTTATACTTTTCTAATCGTAACGCTAGCCCATCCAGACCTTCGGTGATCTCATCTCCAGGCGCATTGGGCAAAGCAAGTTTACCTGCGTCAACTTTAATCCCTGGGACAATACCTTGTTGAGTGCATAGTTCAGGTAACATTATGCCGTCATCATTCTGCTGGGTAAGTGTTTCTTCAAACAAAATAACACCGCTAATGAAGTCACCCAGATTTGGCGTTGACAGAATTAAACTTCGATAATATCTGCGATTTTCTTCAGTTGATTCAACATCAATGGCTTTAAAACGTTTAGCGATGGTCGGGCTACTTTCATCTGCCGCAAGTATACCTTTACCCTTTTGTACCATTGCGTTAATAGTTGTTTGAAGTTCGTTTTGAATAGTCATAATGCTTCCTTGGTAAAATCGAGTGAAAAGTAAGATTAACTCTATGAAACAATTTGTTGCGCAATATGCAATATGCAAGGTGCTAGATTTAACTTTTTTCGTTTATTTCAAACTGTGCCAAACGTGATTCTAGTTTTTCAACTTCTTCCAGCAAGTCAAGTGCGAGAGCAACTCCGGCAATATTAACTCCAAGGTCACGTTGAAGACTTATTGCTGTGCGTGCTCTTTGCAAATTGTTCACTGAAAATCGCCATTGAGTTTGTTGAAGACGATACATTTTTGCTTCAACAGGTTCGAGCACGCCTTCTTCAACCAGTTCAATGATCAAATCTGCTGAACTCGAACAGGCACTACAGAGTTCATTCAAAGACAATTCGGTTTCTTCGTCGAGTAAAATTCCATTGAGTATGATTTTTTTCATGGCTGTTTATACTCCCAGTTTACTGCGTGGGTTATACGGCAATTCTTGTTCCATCTTACGATACAGTTCTTTGGCTGAATCATTATCCGCTGGAGGTAATGTGATTTGGGTGATGACATAAAGATCCCCTGGTGTTTTACCCGGAATACCACGTCCTTTTAAGCGTAATTTTTTACCGCCTGAGGTTCCTGCCGCGATCGTTAAATAAATCGAGCCGTTTGGCGTGGGCACTTTTACCTTTGCACCCAATGCCGCCTCCCAGGGTGTTATCGGAAGATCAAGGTAAACATCGTGACCATCTACTTTGTAAATGCTGTGTGCATTAAAAGTGATTTCCAGATATAAATCGCCAGCAGAGGTCCCACCCATTCCCGCTGAACCCTGGCCACTTAAGCGAATACGCTGCCCTTGTTTTACACCTTTGGGAATTTTAATATTTAGGGTGCGTTGTTTATTGATGATATGGCCATTGCTATCGAGTTCGGGAGATTGCAAAGTAATGCCACGCGTTGCACCTTGATAGGCATCTTCCAGATCGATCATAACCTTAGCGTGATGATCTTTACCTCGCGCGCTATAGCTTCCACGATGCTGGCCTGGTTGTGCTGATTCAAATCCACGACCAAATAAAGATTCAAAAAAATCGCTGTATGCCGAAGCATCTCCACCGGTATAACCGCCACCACTGAATTCAAAACCCGCATCCCAATCAGGTGGTGGATGGAAGTCCTGACCGGCTTTCCAGTTAGCACCAAGTTGATCATAGGCGGCTCGTTTCTCAGGATCTTTGAGCGCTTCGTAAGCTTCCCCCACTTCCTTGAAACGAATTTCTGCATCTGCTTCTTTGCTTACATCAGGATGATATTTGCGTGCCAGTTTTCGATAGGCTATCTTGATCTCACTTTGAGTGGCATCTTTCTCAATGCCCATAATTTTGTAATAGTCTTTATAATCCATACTTGTTTCCTGCGAAGGTTAAATATATTACCTAGATCGTGCATATAACGTGCAACAAATTGTTTCATAGATTGAATCTTATTCTGCGTGGAATACTTATTTTTATTCCTAAGGAATAAGGTTTGCTATATGGAACAATCTGTTGTGCAGTATGTGTGCGATTACTTGCAGGGTATAGGTATTACACAACTCTTGTTCAGATCTCATGGCTAAAATAACACAGTCTTGTCGGGACTTTTATCATATTTAACCATTTTAAACATAGATAAATTTAATTCTGTGTTTACTCTTAATGCAGATTAGTTAAGGGCTAACTTTTAATTTATTCCAAAAAAACATAGCCACTACAGTACGCCCCTTTATCGGATGGAAATAAGCAAAATTTGACATCTAACCCCCGCTTCTGTAACTTCCGCCCTCTTGCTTTAGGTGTCTGCATAGTTTCTTCTTTGCAGGTTAAACGGGAAGCTGGTGCGTTTTTAACAATGCCAGCACTGCCCCCGCAACGGTAAATGAGTTAATACCTAGGTCCTGCAAGTGACTACGCATATTTTGCGCAACAGATTGTTTTGTATAGCAAACTCTATTCTTTGGGAATATCAATAAGTATTCCATGCAGAATAAAATTCACTCTATGAAGCAATTTGTTACACACTATATGCACGATCACTTACAGGATCCAGGTAATAATCTGCTACATGCCACTGTGTAATTTACATGGGAAGGCGCAGATTTAGGGACGAGGCAATAATAGTTTATACATTTAAGCGAAGTCATTTTGCTCTGATTTGAGACGGTCCGTAGGGCACATAGTTATTCTATGTAACCAGAGGACCAACGAAGAATCAGAGTGAAAGGGCAAGTCTAAATGGATAAAGTGTTATTGCCTCGCCCCTTAGGATTAATTCCGCTCACAAGTCCGGAGACCGGCCTAAGGTGAATACTGCGATATTGCGGCGGGCAATTAATGGTGTTGACATAGGTTATTGATAGATCATGTCCGCAATTCCATTTCTTATTCCTTCGCAACTCGTAATTTAAAAAAATTAAATCGCACGGGTGAGCGCGGAGGAAAATAATGAAGAAAACCTATTTGCTAGCAATGGCAGGATGGTTGCTAGCTCCTGTTCCAACAGTGTTTGCAGCCAACCTTGAAGAACCTATTGTGGTAACTGCAACACGTACTGCTCAAACTACTAATGCATCTTTAGCTTCAGTCACGGTTATTTCAAGAAAAGATATTGAACGTCAACAAGCACGCTCCATTCAAGATCTTTTGCGTGGGGTTCCTGGTGTTAGTATTGCCAATAAGGGTGGGCCTGGTAAAAACACTTCAGTTTTTATGCGCGGCACCGAGTCTGATCATGTTTTAGTAATGATTGATGGTATCAAAGTTGGCTCTGCATCTAGTGGCACTACTGCCTTTCAAAATATCCCGATTGATCAAATTGAACGTATTGAAATAGTGCGTGGACCACGCTCCAGTTTATATGGTTCAGAGGCAATTGGAGGGGTGATTCAGATTTTTACTCGCAAAGGGGATGGTAGTGGTGGCTTCAAGCCAAGTTTTAGTTTTGGTGCTGGTAGTTATGGAACCACTAATGGTTCAATCGGGCTTTCTGGAAGTAATCAGCAAGGCTGGTTTAATCTAAGTGGTAGTGAGGTTCGTACCAATGGTTTTAATTCCTGTACAGGTAAGCCATCACCAGGTGGTGCGGGTTGTTTTACTAATGAACCAGATAAAGATGGTTACCGTAATATCTCTGGTTCAGCGCGCGCCGGTTATCGTTTTAATAATGGTTTAAATATTGAAGCAAATTTCTTGCATTCGGATGGCATTACAAAATTTGACGGTAATTTTGTTAACAAATCAAAATTAATTCAGCAGGTAATTGGTGGCACAGCTCGTTATTCACTGACAGATATGTGGCAGGTTAGTTTGATTGCTGGACGTAGCCGGGAAGATTCAGATAACTTTAAGAATGATGCTTTTCAAAGCCGATTTAATACTAGACGTGACACTATTTCGTTGCAGAACGATTTAACCTTTAATAAAAACAACCTTGCGACAATTGGTATTGATTATCAGAATGATCATATTAATAGCACTACCGATTTTGCAGAAACATCACGTAACAATTGGGCTGTTTTTGGGCAACATCAAACTAATATTGCCAAACATGATATGCAGTTTTCATTGCGCCATGATAAAAATGAACAATTTGGTAGTCGTGTTACCGGTGGTGCAGGCTGGGGCTATCCTATCTCGGATAAAGTACGTTTGACAGCTAACTTTGGTAGCGCCTATAAAGCGCCTACTTTTAATGAATTGTTCTTCCCCAATTTTGGTAATGCTAATCTGCGACCAGAAGAATCACGTAGTTATGAATTAGGTGCTAACGGGAAGGTAAGCTGGGCTAACTGGTCACTGAATTTGTATGAAACCCGGGTTGATAATCTGATTGCCTTTGATGCCAGTATCCGTGCACCGTCTAATATCGGTCAAGCACGTATTCGTGGTCTTGAGGCAATTGTTAATACCCAAATCAAAGGCTGGCAATTAAATGGTAATTTAACTTTTCTTAATCCTGAGAACCGTTCATCTGCTACAAATAGAGGTAATATATTGCCTCGTCGCGCAGAACAATCTTTCCGACTGGATGCCGATCGCAGGTTTCTTGATAAATATTCCATCGGTGGGGTGTTTCTGGTTGAAGGCGAACGCTATGATGATTTAGCTAATACCCGTAAACTTGATAGTTATACCAAGTTTGATCTGCGCGCTGAATATAATATTAATAAAAGTTGGCGCTTACAAGGACGCATTGAAAATCTGTTTGATAAGCACTATGAAACCGCCTCATTTTTTAATCAACCTGGACGAAACTTTTTTGTCACTTTACGTTATCAACCTTCAAGTTAGTAAGTTATTTATAAAGGAAAAATATGTTAACACTCTCCATCCGTAACCAAATTATGATTGGCCTGGTACTGGCATTACTTATGATCATCACTCGTGGTCATCATTTCGCTTCATTACAAAATCTACCTGGTGCTTCCTGGGCGGTGTTCTTCTTAGTCGGAATGTATTTGCGTTCAGCCTGGCCATTATTAGGCTTTTTTGCACTTAGTTGGTGGCTTGATTTTGCTGCTTATACCTGGGGCGGAACTAGTGGTTTTTGTTTAACCCCGGCTTATATTTTTCTACTACCAGCTTACAGTGCACTTTGGTTTGCTGGTCGTTGGTATGCTCATCAACATCAATTTGCTTGGCGTACTTTAATGCCACTATCACTTAGTATTTTAGTTGGTTTCGGCATTTGTCAATTGATCTCCAGTGGTGGTTTCTATTTCTTCTCTGGTCGCTTTGAAGACACCACTTTGGTTGAACTTGGGCAGCGCTTAATTAAATACTCACCAATGTATATTGAATCTTTCATGTTTTATATTGGTATTACTGCGGTGGTACATGCAGCATTTGCAATGCTACATAACTCATCTAATCAAAGTCAAATAACAGCAGGATAACCTTATGCAAAAGCCTGACCGTGAGCAGCGTCATCGCAACCGTATGCAACGTAAAAAAGAAGTGGTGGATAAGGCTATTGCCAGCGCGGATCAAGAACAAGGATTAATTTTGGTGCTCACTGGTAATGGCAAAGGCAAATCTAGTTCTGCTTTTGGTATGCTGGCGCGTACTCTAGGTCATGGCATGCAAGTAGGAGTGGCACAATTTATCAAAGGACGTTCTGACACTGGCGAAGAAGCTTTTTTCCGGCAACAGGATGGTGTGGTTTGGCATGTGCTGGGAGAAGGTTTTACTTGGGAAACACAAAACCTGGCACGTGATATTGAAACTGCGCAAAAAGGTTGGGCTGTAGTGCGTGAAATGCTACAAGATCCTTCGTTGCATTTAATTGTGCTGGATGAACTTACTTATCCACTTAAGTTTGGTTGGTTAGATTTAGCAACCGTATTAACTGATCTTAATAACCGTCCACCGATGCAGCATGTTGTAATTACCGGTCGTGCCGCACCGGATGGTTTGTGTGAAGTTGCCGATACTGTGACAGAAATGCGGGATGTAAAACATGCCTTCCGTGCTGGTATTACCGCACAAAAAGGCATTGATTTATGAAACATTGTCCGGCCATATTCGTATCTGCTCCCGCTTCTGGTCAGGGCAAAACTACTATTACAGCAGCATTAGCCAGGTTACATCGTAATCAAGGGCGATCAGTGCATGTGTTTAAAGCTGGGCCAGATTTTCTAGATCCGATGATTTTGCAGCAAGCGTCAGGTAATCCGGTGTATCAATTAGACTTATGGATGGGCGGTAAAACACATTGCCAACAGCTGTTGTACCAAGCGGCTAGCAAGGCAGATTTAATTTTAATCGAAGGGGTTATGGGGCTTTTTGATGGTGAGCCGTCTAGCGCGGATCTTGCTGTCGCGTTTGGCATTCCGGTGTTAGCTGTCATTGATGCCACAGCGATGGCGCAAACTTTTGGTGCCATCGCACACGGTCTGACTAGTTATCGTACAGGGCTTGATTTTATAGGGATATTGGCGAATCAAGTTGCCAGTCGTACCCATGTGGAAATGTTACAAGAAAGTTTATCATCAGGTATAACATGGCTTGGTGCATTATCGCGTGATAAGGGTAGCCAACTACCAAGCCGTCATTTAGGGTTAGTACAAGCCAATGAAATTGACGATCTTGATCCGCGTCTAGATAAGCTTGCCAAGCAATTATCTAAAACTGCATTGAATACACTGCCACCTCCAGTTACTTTTATCCCTCCTGATGTTGTCTCAGACGAATTATCACAACATCTGAAAAATGTTCGTATTGCAGTGGCATCAGATAACGTCTTCTCATTTATTTATCAAGCCAATTTAAATCTATTGCAAGCAATGGGTGCCAAATTGGTATTGTTCTCACCACTGAATGACACGATGTTACCTGATGTAGATAGTCTCTACTTACCTGGCGGTTACCCTGAATTACATCTAGAAAAACTGGCAGACAACCATCTTATGCGTGACGCAATTCACGCTCACCATGCAGCAGGCAAAGCTATTGTTGCCGAATGTGGTGGCATGCTTTATTTACTAAGCACACTCAGTAACTGTAATGGGCAACAAGCAAGAATGCTCGATATTATTCCTGGTCAGGCCAGTATGCAAGATCGCCTGGTTAATCTAGGTCTGCATTCTGCCATGTTCTCAGATGGTGAACTACGTGGACATACTTTTCATCATTCACAATTAGAAACTTCGCTAGAACCCACCTGCCTGACACAACCGACTAGGCAAGGATTGCGACCTGAACCATTATTCCAAACAGGAAAATTAACTGCCTCATATGTTCATTGGTATCTGCCATCTAACCCAACTGTTGCTGCTACGTTATTCCAAGCATGAGTAACCAACACCGTTACAGCAAAGTAGAACGTGACGCTATTTACCGCGTTATTGCAGAACGTCGCGATATGCGCCATTTTCTTACCGATCCAGTTGATCCAGCGGTTCTTAAACGGCTACTTGCTGCTGCACATCAAGCACCCAGTGTCGGTTTAATGCAACCTTGGCGTTTCATCCGTATCACCGATTCCAAGTTACGTTCATCCATAGCAACCATGGTTGATAAAGAACGCATACAGACTGCGGATGCACTAGGCGAACGTGGTGCAGCTTTTATGCAATTAAAAGTAGAAGGTATTCGTAACTGTGGTGAATTATTAGTTGTGGCACTTGCTGATAAGCGTGAAAAACATATTTTTGGTCGTCGCACCTTGCCGGAAATGGACTTGGCCTCTGTTGCTTGTGCGATTCAAAACCTGTGGTTAACCGCACGTGCGGAAGGATTAGGCATGGGTTGGGTATCATTGTTTGATCCGAAAGAATTGGCCCAATTACTGGTGATGCCAACTGGCAGCAAACCAGTAGCTATTTTATGTCTTGGCCATGTGGCTGAATTCTATCCTGCACCAATGTTAGTGCAGGAAGGTTGGACTGAAGAACAGCCGTTACAAGAATTACTATTTAATAATACCTGGGGGCAGGGAGAAGAATGAGTCTTACCCTGGTTATCATGGCAGCATTGTTGCTTGATGTTTGGCTAGGTGAAGTGCGTCGTTTTCATCCATTAGTTGGCTTTGGTAATCTTGCGCAAACTATTGAGCGCAGGCTTTATTCCGATAGTGCAATACGTGGTCTAATCGCTTTATTACTGCTGCTGGTTCCATTAACTACATTGGTGATGCTAATGCAGTTATTGCCCTGGCATTGGCTGTTGGATATTCTATTGTTATATCTAGCAATTGGCTGGAATAGTTTAGGCATTCACGCCAAAATGGTACAGAGACAGTTATTAGCTGAGAATCTAGGTGCAGCACGTCAGCAAGTTAGTTATTTAGTCAGTCGTGATGCCACCATGCTTGATGCTAATGGTGTAGCAACAGCAACTATTGAATCTGTACTAGAAAATGGCAATGATGCAATCTTTGCTACTATTTTCTGGTTTGTTATTGCTGGAGCACCAGGTGCAGTGGCTTATCGCCTGGTCAATACCCTGGATGCTATGTGGGGCTATCGTAATAATCGCTATGCTAATTTTGGCTGGGCAGCGGCACGTCTTGATGACGTGTTAAATTATATCCCCGCACGACTTACCGCATTCAGCTATGCCATCAGCGGTGAAATGCGTTGTTCCTTAAACTGCTGGAAAAGCCAAGGTAAGTTATGGAAAAGTCCAAATGCTGGACCAGTAATGGCCGCCGGTGCAGGCAGTCTTGGGGTTACATTAGGTGGTGCTGCTTGGTACCACGGCAAACTTGAACAACGTCCAACCTTAGGTCAGGGAAATTCTCCAACTGCCACAGATATTGACCGTGCATTGGGACTAATACGACGTACATTAATCTTCTGGTTAATAGTTATTTGCGCAGGAGAATGGTTTGCAAAATTCATCCTTGCCTAAAAAATTACATCATGGCGGTCGCTTACGTGCAGTAGCTAAACACTATAATTTGCCACTTGAAGATTGGCTTGATCTATCAACTGGCATTAATCCTAATGCTTGGCCAGTAAAAGATATCCCTGCCGCCATCTGGCAACGCTTGCCTGAAGATGATGATGGATTGGTAGAAGCGGCGGGCGATTATTACGCAGCGCCATCGCTATTGCCGGTTGCCGGTTCACAAGCCGCGATTCAAGCACTGCCACAACTACGCCAAGCATGCCAAGTTCACATATTAAACCCTGGCTACGCCGAACACAGCCACGCATGGCAACGTGCTAATCACAACGTCAAAACAGTTACAGCAGAACAAATTAATGCTGTAGTAGCAAACACAGATGTTTTGGTAATTATTAATCCCAATAACCCAACCGGTGTTGTTTTCTCCATAGAACAATTACTTGATTGGCATAAACAACTGGCCAAAAGAGGTGGTTGGTTAATCGTAGACGAAGCCTTTATGGATGCCACCCCAGAACAAAGTGTTGCACCTTATAGCGCATCTCCTGGCCTGATAGTATTACGCTCACTAGGAAAATTCTTTGGTTTAGCCGGTGCACGGGTGGGATTTGTCTGTGCGCATGAAACATTACTGACACAATTAGATGCAATTCTTGGCCCCTGGCCTATTAGCAGCGCATCACGTTGGCTTGCTATTCAGGCGTTGCAGGATCATATCTGGCAAGAAAATACACGTCATAACCTCATCAAAGAAAGCAAACGTCTACAATCATTATTGTCACTACATCATTTGTCTCCTGATGGAGGTTGTGCATTTTTTCAATGGGTTGAAGTATCTTGTGCTGAGACTATTTATGAAAAGCTTTTACAGCATGGGGTGTTGACTAGACTTTTTAGTGTGCCGCAGAGCTTGCGTTTTGGATTGCCTGGTACAGAAGCTGAATGGGGGCGATTAGATGATGCGCTTAGGAATGTGCGTGAATAAATAACATAGGAACAGGAAAATATGATTTGCATTACCTTGTTATTATGCTTCTATGCGACGACGTATCATAATGAATATTAAGATAAAAAATATCAATAGATCAAAATACCAAGGGGTAATCCAGCTTGAAATACTTAAATTTTAAGCTAAAAAATCAAGCTGGTTTACCCTTTGAACGCGCAGCACTTATTTAGCTTCTGTGTGTTCTTCGGGTATGATGCTTAGTTACCTTTATGTTAGTTGGATTTCAGTATCGTTAAGTATTCTGTTTCCAGAATTCATAGTGGTTGATTGCCAATCAATATGCAAAATATAATGACAGGAACCTTTTTCGACACCTCCTGCGTAATAAAATGTATTTATTGGTTTTAAAAAAAATATGCTTATATTCATTTGCAGACACACTTTCATAGGCATAAATAAACATGCATAAAATATTTGTAAACAATGATTAATATTGATGTAGAAATTAAAAATTTCGGTAAAATTAAGCACGCTAAATGCCAGGTAAAGCCATTTACAGTGATTGCAGGAAAGAATGCGTCTGGTAAAAGCTTTATTACTCGCGCGTTATATACTATTTTTAGTTCACTCAATAAAGATCATCTATCAATTGAGGTTGACTCATCTATTTCTCAAATTAACTTATTATTTTCTATAATAAATTCTCTTGTGGATAAACCAAGTTTGAAGGTAACTGATTATATTGATGAGATGCGATTAGCTAGTGATAGATTAATAAAAAATATCGACCAAGTTTTTCACCAAGGTACATTTGCTTCACAAGTTACTTATAAAGATAGTGTGAATGCTGATATTCAACACTTGAAAAAAGCTTGTTATAGGTTAAGAGACGTTATTGCTTCCATTAAAAAATACAATAAATTATTTGTTCAACTTGAATCTATTCAACTGCAGATTAAAAAACTAGAAAACCTGGTAAAGGTGCCGCATGAGTCATTAAGTAAGGCATTAGGACAGCAACTAGATCAAGCCTTTATTGGTAATTTCCAAGTAAATACAATTAACAAGTTAAAAAATAAAGATGCACTAGAAACGGAAGCAATCAGCTTTGATTTTGGTGAAAATATTGGTTATTTGAAGCTGGAGTTAGGTCATCTGCAATTTAACCTGAAAGCTACAGGTGTGGATGCTTTTCAAAAAATAGATAATGTTGTGTATCTTGAATCACCCATATACTGGAAGATTAAAGATGTTTTAAAAGGTTGGGTTCAAGCTAGAAATGATCCATATTTAAGACGACGGGTAAAGCATCAACAAAAAGAACTAAAAAAAGTCCCTGATTATATTCTTGATACTTTTGAATTATTAGATACTGAAATCGTAAGAGGTGAACCATCTGATGAACTAATGCAACTTAAGCAAGAAATAGACAATAATATTGGTGGTCATATTCAAGTTTCTGAAAGTGGAGATCTTCAGTTTATCAATCAAAATAAATCTGGTGATCGTTATGCTGTTGATTTACATCAAACTGCAACTGGTGCAATTTCATTAGGAATTATTTCATTGCTATTAGATAAAAATATTGTTGTACCAAACAGTGTGTTGATTTTTGATGAGCCGGAAGTTAACTTGCACCCTGCCTGGCAGCAAGTGATGATTCAAGTTTTATATAAGCTAAGTGTTGCTGGAGTGAGGATTATAATGGCAAGTCATAGTTTTGACATGATAGAAGGTATTGAAAAAATGATGGATTTACATGAAAAAAATGGTTCTGATGTAAATGAACATTTTTCAATTTTACAATTAGAAAATGGAATTTCAATTAATGAAAATAAACCTATTTTTAAAAAACTAGATTCCGTAAAAGCTGATTTAGGAATGCCTCTGTTTAATTTATTTGCAGATCAATAGTAGGTATTTTGATGAAAGCTGAATTGTCTGAACATATTGAGATAATGAATCATGAAATATCAGGTCTTGGCCTTCAAATGGAACACCAAGGTTATAGAGTAGATGGTGACAGAGGTATTAAAAAAGTTGTTCATTTAAATAACCGAAAATCCATTGATTACTTCTATGTTCAAAATAATCGATGCATCTTTGTTGAGTTTAGTGACATAGCAAGGGCCCAAGAAGATCTTTTAGGTTTGAGCGAATCTATTTCTAATATGGCAAATCCATTTCATCAAAATAAGTTGAAAAAACTTATTAAAAATGACCATAGAGATGAAATGATTTCAAAGTTTAAGGATTCAAAAGATATTTTTATTAAAATACCTGACTACTTTCAAAATATCCCTCCTGCTTTTTTACAAAACGATGCCAAGACATTCTTTATTGTTCATGCTCCACTTAGTGAAGCTCTAACTGACGCGAATAAAGCTGAAATCGTGAGATACCTTAGCAATTTGAGTGCAAGAATTTCAGCTTGCTTAGAGGACGAAATATGTGACCGAGTCAAACTTATTTTTTTAGATAAATTTATAGAAGAGTTAGGGTAATTGTTGGTTTTAAAATAAGGAAAATAAGGGGGCATGTGTATTTTACAATATTAAATAAGTCACATATGATGTTATTGAAAAATACACATGACCCCTTATTTAGGGGGAAATTATGAAAAAAATAAGATTATTCATAAGTACCCACGTAAAATTAATTTAACTAAAAAAATGGCATAATAAACAATTATTTTCTGCTATAAGCCTCAAGATCTAGTGATTTACATAAAACAATTAACCGCTGAAGAAATTACAACATTAAATGAGATGCATATAA
>JAJFJL010000140.1 GCA_021774055.1 Nitrosomonas sp.
AAATAATCGAGCGAGCAACAATCTATTGCGTTCACCACCGGATAGCGATTTTACCGGAGAGCGCGCACGTTCTGGTGCAAATAAAAAATCTTCCAAATAACTTATAACATGTTTTCTGGCACCATTGATTTCTATGAAATCTGAACCCTGACTAATTGTCTCTGTTAAAGTCATTGTTTCGTCCAATTGCTCACGCATTTGGTCAAAATAAGCGATTGATAGTTTTGTACCTTGCTGAACTTTTCCACTATCAGGCGCTAATTCACCAAGGATTAGTTTAAGCAATGTTGATTTACCAGCACCATTTGGACCTAACAGGCCAATTCTGTCTCCACGTAAAATACGACAAGAGAAATCTTTTATAATAATTTTGTCATCATAACTTTTGCTGACATGTTCTAATTCTGCAACTAACTTACCAGAGCGCGCACCAGAGTCAACATTAAGATTTGCTTTGCCAACTCGTTCGCGTCGTGCCGCTCGTTCTAAACGTAAAGCTTCAAGCTGTCTGACTCTACCTTCATTACGTGTACGCCGTGCCTGAATTCCTTTACGAATCCAAACTTCTTCTTGTGCTAATACTTTATCAAATTTCTGGCTATGTACAGCTTCAATTTCAAGTAATTCTGTTTTTTTATGTTGGTAAGCAGCAAAATTACCAGAAAAAGTTACCAAATTTCCACGATCAAGTTCAACAATTCGTGTTGCTACGTTATCTAGAAAGCGACGGTCATGTGTAATTAATAATACGCAGCCAGAAAAATTTATTAATAAGTCTTCCAGCCATTCAATCGAAGAGAAGTCCAGATGGTTAGTTGGTTCATCCAATAATAAAATATTTGGTGACATTACTAGTGCACGTGCCAATGCTACCCGTTTTTTTAATCCACCGGATAGATGCCCAATACACATATCGGCTGGTAAGCTAAGTTTATCTATGACAGTGTCAACTTTTGCTTGAATACTCCAGCCATCTTGGGCTTCTAATTTACCTTGCAGATCTTGTAACCGAATAAGTAAATTATCTGTATTTGTTGTGTCTTCACTTAATGCATGTGATACCGCGTGATAATCAAGCAGTATTTGACTAATGTTACCTAACCCATTAGAAACTTCTTGAAAAACTGTATTGTTTATATTTAATATTGGCTCTTGTGAAACATATGCTAGTTTCAGTCCTGGCGCGTGCCATAACTTGCCATCATCTAATTTTATTTCACTGGCTAGGGCACGTAATAAACTTGTTTTACCCCCGCCATTTCTGCCTATCAGACCAACACGTTCACCTGGATCAAGCTGTAAGTCGACACGATTAAGTAAGGAATGATGGCCAAATGCAAGACAAGCCTTTTCAAGGGTAATTAGTGGCATAGTGTTTCTTATAGTTCTAGGGTTATAAAAGAGTTGTAATTTTGTTATGTGCAGAATATGCAGGGTCTATGTACTATAAAAAAAGGAGCCATAAGGCTCCGTAACAATTATTCAGTATGTCTGGCTGCAATCGTTACCCTACTTCAATATTAACAGTTGGCCTCATTCTGCTCTGTAGTTGTTAAATTTTTAATAGCCTATCACTGAGGGGCTACTGCTGTTTTATTGTATGCTATTGAAACAGAGGACATATTCTTGACGACAGGCTTCTGTAAAAAGATGTTTAAATCAACTGATTAACGTAAAATAGTCCTGATATTTTATATTTGAAATAATCAATAAAGTGATCATATATTTTTTCTAGGTTATTTTAGATGTAAGGTATTAATGAGGCAACTGTTTGTAATCTAGTTAAAATTTATTTTAATAAGTATATTTTAACCGTCCCGTCATTAGTATTACCTAGATCCTGCAATTAATCCCAGATATACTGCACAACAGATTGTTCCATATAGCAAACTTTATTCTTTGGGAATATCAATAGGTATTCCACGAAGAATAAGATTCACTCTATGAAGCAATTTGTTGCACACAGTATATGTGGGATTACTTGCAGGATCTAGGTATTAGATATTTACATTTTTTTAAAGAGTGTTGCAAATAATTATCCTCTGATTTCACCGTCCTTAGTATCTTTTCTCCATAATGGTCGCTCGTGTGACCAAGAATAGAAAACAATATAAATACCAATCATTAATGCAAAACCAATAGCCATCCATATATTTAAATTGTGAATCAAGAAGATCTCTCTACCAAAAGTTAACGTAGCCATGAACACAAAGTGATACAAAATCATACGATGAGATTCACGCATTAGTCTAATTCTGGCTATTTGTGTTAATTCAAAACAGATTATTGCGTAAAAAAACTCAGTTTTTAGTACTTCTTTTATTAGATCGAAATCATTGTAAATGATTATCCCACCTTTTATTAGCATGCCAAATGCTCCGGCAATTGTTAGCAGACTTGCTAATATCCAAAATGACTGCTCAATAAAAAGAAAAACTCTAAATATTTTTGATGTTTTCATTTGTTATTACACTTACATTCGTTACCTAGGTCCTGCAAGTGCAACAAATTGTTACATCTTTGTGCGCTTATTGTTGTGGTTTTCCAATGGGTTATTTTTGTCAATAGCAGTTTATTGAAACTGTTGCATAGCTTTAGCTATGCTCTTGCTCCAGTAAACTGCTATTGACCAGAATCATCGCACTATAAGATTCGCAACAGTAACAGTGCGAAGTGTATTCCAGGTCTTAATTTACAAAGTCACTAGCTATTGGGAGCACTTGTTTTTCCTGTTTAATCTGGTTTAATTGATTTGTTAATAAATCAATGTTGTCCCATCCTGTTTTATCTGCAGAGGGAATCCAGCGTGCGCGTAAGTAGCCATAGCGATCTATTAAAAATTCCATATGATCAGGTGTAGCACCATTACCCATCATATCTGGATGACTTAGTGTACGACGTGATAACGCATAGCTACTGACAATTTCTGATGCACCTTGGGTTACTACAGGAAAAGGTAATTCAGGAGCCATGTTGGATATTGTTTCTGCACTAGGGTCTTCTATTGGCACTGCAATGATTAATGTGTTTTGATCATTTAATTGACTATGAGCTTGTGCGAGCTGTTCAAGTCTGGCTTGTGATTCTGGCCAGGAAAAAAGTACTACTAGAACTGACATTTCCTCATGAAAGTCTTGTAGCAGCCCGCTTGTTCCATCTTGCGCTGCATAAAAGAAGTCAGGGGGAACCATATATGGTCTATTAGCAACAACTTTTGGCGACATAATACGTGCTTGGTATCCACGTGCAAGGGCGTGAATAAAATTTACTAAATCCCAGCGATCTTCTTCCGATAATTCATCTTCATACCCTGGCATTTCAGTATCTTTAACGCCGTAAGTAAGCCAGTGATAAAAATCTCCTGCAGTGTGTTCTTCGGTATGCGGTTCTGTTAACAAATCTATAGGTACCGTTGATAAGGTTCTTGATAATATTCCATTACCTTTTCCTTGGGGACCGTGACAAGTAACGCAATTTTGTTGATATAAGTCTGCACCATTTGCAATTGATGCAGCATCAAAAGGAATTGGGGTTCCACGATAAGTTTCTGGATAAGCTTCAATTGATAAAGGTGGTAATGCTACTGCAAATGACACTATAAAAAGAATGGAGGGAAAGCCGATCTGGCGTTGAATATTCCACCGTCTCGTCATGCCGACTAAGAAGGTAGCGATAGCCACTATAAAAATAGTGATACCTATCCAAACTTGTATTGCAATATCCTGATTCCATGTGGCATCTATTGAAAACCTAAATGGAAACAGCCAGTTTTCTATTGTTGCATGCTTGGCGGGTGTTGTATTTGATAATATGGTTGCTACTAATAACAGTAATAAGGCGAAAATATATTCGACTCGGATCAATTTCCTCATGCTATTGGCACTACTGAAGGTATCCCCGGTATTTTTTGCCTGCAGAAATACTGGTAGCCAATTTGAACGTACGCGTGCAGCAATTATTAAAATAAATATAAGTAATACTAGTTTTGCACTTAATAGCCAGCCATATGGCGTCGCAACTAACGCAGCATAGTGGTCATCAAAGGTACGATCTGCAACAATCACACCTGTGGCAATTATAAGTAGCATGATAGGCATAGCCAAACTAGAAAATAGTTTTAGTGTTTGGGCATCAGCAGTATTTGTTTTTTGATTATTTTCATGCTTAACATAGCTAACTAACATTAATAGCAGTATTGGTAATGCACCTAACCAGATACCACCAAAGATAATGTGTAGTGCGTAAGGCAATACTGCCAGCACTGATAAGTCTTCAGCTGCTGTATGGCTAACGAGTGATCCAGCAATCAATGGTAGTATAGAAAAAATACCACATAAAAGATAATGCCAGCGTTCACGTGATGTATTACGAAGATAGATAACAACACCTAGTAGTAACAGGACTAACGCAAAACGCCCAACCCATATATTACCCATACGTGTATCTGTAATTACGCTATACCAGACTTCAGGGTGCCATAAATCAGTAATATTTCCTGTTGCTTGTCCAGCCGTTGTTGCAAGTATTATTAGTAGGCCAGCGATAATAGTTAATACTAGCCACAGAAATGATTGTTCAGCTCGCTCAACCCAAATATGTTTTAGCGGTTTTTTGATACTTCCTGCAAGTATTAAAAAGACACAACTTCCCAGCAATGTCATATTTGCTGCAAGTTGAAGCCAGCGTGCAATTGCTGCGATTGTTTCTATCATTTTTGTTGTGCTGTCTCTTTTATTGTAAAGCTAAAACCAGACTCAACAATATGTCCATCGACTGATAATATTCTAAATTCAATAGCATATCGTCCGGCTATTAAATCTGGCAATGGCAGAACGACAGATTTTAGGTCTTCAGGAATAACTTCTGGCCTTGCATCAGTAACTAATGTTTTATTAGCGTCAAATACTGAGATAAATGCAAAGCTTCCTTCAATTTCTTCATTGAACCAAAGTTGTATATGTTTGGGTGGGGTAGATAATACAGCTCTTCTTGGTGGATCCGATTTTACAAGTTTGGCATGGGCATATGCAGGACTGGTGTGCAGCATGACTATAGCCATAAATATCATCAATAATATCGTAATTATTATTTGTTTTAGCGTATAAATTGTTAAGATATTTTGTTTCATCGCTATTCCTATTTAATAGATTTTCAACCAATAATTGTATTTGTGGCCACCAGAATATAATCCCAGTTTGTAAGTTTTTATTTTTTACAAAATAAATACAATCTTGCTGCAAGCTAATCTAGCAAGATTGTAGTATTTAACCTTTTGTTCTAATTTAATAGAAGGTTGTTACTGACAGTATTACCTTACGATTTTTCTTCACCTTCAGGTTTACGGCGGCTACGTAAGAAGAAAAATGCAGCAATGGATACGATAGCTACACCTGGCAGGACTGATGTAAACCAGTTGATTGGTCTACCTTCGCCAACAGAAAATGGAAAACGAGATACATGCTCTTCATCATCATTAGAAACAGTAACTAAACCTACAAAATTACCTTTAGCAGGAAAGGTATGATCCACTAGTATGGAGGCATTTGGATAAACCTGTGACGGTAAATGAAATACTGTAATATCATCTAGATTATCTTCTGATCCAGTATCACGAATAATACGCACGTCTGTTGCAAATGGGCGTAATTCATCATTGACATAATCCAGAGCAATAACGGTTTTACCTATTTCAGGGATGTCTTCACAGAATTCTTCTTCTTGTGTTAGTGGCTGATAACCGGTGAAATGGATAGTGTATGGCCCAACCGTCAAAATACACATATCATCGGCCAATGCTAAGCCACCATGAGAGTATGCTTGGCCAGAAAAAATAAGTCCTAAAGTTATGATGGTTGTGATTAAGGTATTCTTTATTAATTTCAATGACATGGTAAATTGTTCCTGTTGTGATTTA
>JAJFJL010000015.1 GCA_021774055.1 Nitrosomonas sp.
CTTTAGTGCAGAAATCACTAAAGTTAAATGAATATATCAATAGCTGGCAAAATGCACGCGTTGATGTTCATAACGCGGAAAATAATGGTTTTAGTGGGGTAGATGAATTGGCACGGTTGCAAGTGCGTGTGGATGCGGCACATGAACTTGGCATGGAGGCATTTGAAGCCTATCGAAAAGAGCAGGAAAATTATATTGTCACTTTACAAATTGCCAGTGAAATAATGCCAGAGCTTATTACTACGGTACCTGCATTAACAGTTGATGGAGTGGCAGAAAGTGCCAATGAATTGTTAGAAATTGTAATGTCATCTCCAGATATTACAGTAAGACCAGAATCTAAATTTGACTTTGAATTTGATTGGTTTACTCAAGTTGGTTGTGTTTCGAGTGATCAAGTTAGTTCTAGTGGTGTACTGGCACCAGCGTATCGTTTTATACATGATGAGGTTGCTCCTGGTACTTTTTTGAATGATGATATTCTTAAGTCACCAGGGAGTATCTACTCTGAAGTTGCCAGTGCATTCAATAGTGAAGTTTTGGACAATATTGCAGATATATTACCAGAGGGGTTTCTAGATAACGAACCATTACAGTTGGTGGAATCAAATCAATGCCCTGCTGTTTTCACTCAAGATACAGGTGTTTTACATGTTCCTGTTGTGAGAGTTGGTACAATTCCTGGTAGTTTCAAGGCAGACTTTGGCCTTAATAGGGATTTGTTGCCTAATATTCGCTTTGATTTATTAGACCTTGAGCCAAATCAATAAAATTAAAATACTTGAAAAATAGCGACAAAGGGTCGGGGTGATAGTATACCGACCCTTTGTCGTTTTTTATGTATAAAATCATTGTCTTCTCTTATCCTGAATACAGGCTGTAACTAATGGCTTAATATACCGATCTCGTATTGTTTTAGAAGCGTATCCGCCGTATCTGAATGTTCTTTGCTACGATTCTTGGTGTCATAAGCTAGGCTGGCTTCTGCTCCACAGGATGGCAGAATCACTCGTAATGCAGCTGGATGTTGTGGTAGATAAGCGGTCAAATCGTATACTTGCCCGTGAATCGCCATCCAGCAATCCGTTCGTTTATTATGCTTAGCAACTACACTCAAGGAATAAACCGTTACTGAATCACTGTAAATAACATCATGTGATATTGGTAGCCATGAACGAGCAAGCCAAAAAAATACTATAGCCAACCAAAATATTAAGGTGGTGATGATATAGAGATTTTTCATTGTAGCCCTGAATCAGTCAATATTTTTTTAAGACGGGACAAAACCTGTGATTAGGAAATTCCCCCTCGTCATTCCTGCGTGTTTCTAGCAGGAATCCATGCCGGGGAGCCACTGGATTCCTACTAGAAACATACAGGAATGACGGTGGTAGTGAAGGATGCCATATTTTGTCCGGTTCTAAGCTAGTAGATATATTTTTTAACGGAAATCAAATTGCTCAAAATGAATCTGTTGTCTAGGGACACCACGCTCTTGTAGCCAGTGGCTAATCAATTTTATCAATGGTGGTGGTCCACATAAATACACTTGCCGTTCGTTCAATTTGGTTATGTTTGATAGCCAGTTTAATAATGGTGTTGGGTCATTAGTCATCGCCAAAGATTTAAAATGTATTAGCTTTTGTTTGTCTGCGGTTGATTGCAGTTCATTTTCATAGGGAACATTTTTGTTTTCACGGTGAATATAAATTATTTCGGTATGTTGGGTAACTGAGTGTTTGCGCAGTATGGCTAGAAATGGAGTAATACCAATGCCGGCTGCTAGCCATATTTCCGGTGAGTTCTTGCGATTTAGTAAGAAGTCGCCATAAGGTCCTTGTAGGCGAACGGCGACTCCTGGTTCGAGTGATTGAATATGTTGCGTGCAGTCGCCCAATGCTTTGATCGTTAAAATTATGTTGTTGTTTTTAGTTATATGACTGACGGTGTAGGGATGAAATTCACCGCAGCCATGAAAGTTTGATCCTTCAAAAAAAGCTGCACTAACAAATTGACCTTGTGCAATAAGCATTGGCGTTGCCAATGGACGTAGAATTAGTTCTGTGATTTGTTCAGTTGGGTGACGAACTTCGCTAACCTCATAAGGGCGAGAGCCAATGCCGTAATCGGTACGTAATAAACGCCAACCAGTAGCAATAATGGCAGGTAGTAAAGCTGCTGCCAAGCTGACAGAAAACCCACCCGCTAGCCATACATGTCCTAAAGCTAATATCATCGCCACCGCCAATAATAAATGCAAATGTCGCCATAGACTATATGGCAGGCGCAGAATAAAGGTTGCAGCAAGCCCCAGCATAAAAGCAATTAATGCTGACCACCCAAGTAAGTTGGAAAGATGAGGGTTGAATGGCGACAAATAATTCCATGCAATATTAGGATCAAGTACCAAATAATGACTGGCTAAGAACAATGGGTGCATCAACAACAATGCATATCCCACAACCCCGGTTACATGATGCCATTGATACATACGTTGTAAGCCACCAAACCAACCTGCCCAAGCCGGCTCACGCACCATCAATAATAAACTGGCAGAGATCAGCCCAGTTCCTAGCCAAGCTAATAATAAGCCCACCCCGAATATGTTAAATGGTAATGAAGTGATCGCAATAAGTGCAGGTAATAGAGCTGTAGTAATTATCACGACAATCGGTAGGATAGGTGGTTTCATAGTATCTTATGGTTATTTAATACCTAGTTAAGGAATGTGCATGGAATAAATTGGGCAACTAGAGCATAAATACAAAGCGAGTTGGCTAATTTGTTTTATGCACGTTACTAAGTTGCCTAAAAATTGTTTATCTCGCTACAATCTATTTTCTAAAACATTTCTAAGTGAGCTTTGTGTATACACTATTATTTACGCGTTCAGAAGTTGTACAGCTGGTTGATCCGGTTAAACTTATCGAGCCGATGCGAGCTGCATTCCGTGATTATTCCAAACAGCGGGTAATCCCTGGACAACGATTCTTTACTCCATTAAATGGTCCTGGCGACGCAATGATTTTAGCGCCTGGTTTAACCCCTGGTATACCTGCATATACCGTCAAAGTACACGCTAAATTTCCAGCTCAACAACCGGCTATCAATGGTGCCTTGTTGTTGAATGATTTGCAAACTGGAGAACTATTGGCAGTTATGGATTCTACCTATTTGACTGCTGTGCGCACAGGTTTGGGGGCGGCAATTGCGACGGACCTACTTGCCAAGCCTGATGCAGGGTCTGTTGCTGTTATTGGTGCTGGGGTGCAGGGTGAATTTCAATTACGTTATCTGTCCTTATTTAGACCACTGACTCAGGTAACAGTATACGATACCGATCCTGAACGGGCGGCTGCCTATGCGGCTCGCTTGAGTAGTGAGCTGCATGTTTTGGTTGTGCCATGTAAGACATTGGCTGCTGCAGTTGCTAATGCGGAGATTATTCTGACGGCAACTTGGTCCAATGAGCCATTTTTATTTTTTGATATGGTTCAGGCAGGTTGTCATATTACAACTTTAGGTGCAGATCAACCTGGTGAAGCGGAATTGGCCGCTGAACTGATTGAACAAGCTACATTTTTTTGTGATGACCGTGACTTAGCGTTGTCTCAAGGGGCTATTGGTGGAGCTGGGCTGTCGATTGCAGTGATTTCCGCAGAACTTGGTGAAGTATTGGGCGGTAGTAAACCTGGTCGCAAAGATGCATCACAGATTACGATTTACGGTGCTGTTGGTGTGGCATTTCAGGATTTAGTGGTCGCGTGGCAAGTCTACAACAATGGTCGTACTAAGTGTGTGGGTCAGAGCTTAGATTTTTTGGCTTGATTGCCAAGGATAAACAGGAATAGGGGGCAAACCACGACGATTATTGATTGCTTATTTTAATAACATCATCAAGATAAATATAAATACCAGAGCAACAAACAAAGCAAGCATAGAGTTATGTTTCATTTTGTCTCATTCCTTTTGTAATCTTAAATTTATTTTTTCTGACTGGAGCGCAGGAAATTAACTTCACCCTGGATCCTGCGGACACCCCCTTTTACCGTGGCGGTGGGTAAGACTTCAAAGCATCAGGTTGAACAAACCAACGGTGTATTATGCCATCAACCTAAATCTTTCGACTCTGGCGAATGCGTGGCGCAAAGCTCCATTCACTGGGAACGTTGGATGACGCATTGTTCAATCAGGTTTGCCAGCGGCTTAATCAAATCATACAGCTTAAATGATTATCTAATCAATGATCTAGAACTTTATAGTAGCTTACATAAAAACAAATTGACGGTACTGAGTTAGCTTGATGAGACGCTACTTATTTATACCTTGCAAATAATACAAAAAACTGCTATATGTTTGATCGCAAGATGATTTATTAGTGTTTTTTTATTCTATTGTAATAGTTCTAAGTGACCCGAATTTAGAAAATTTCATCAAGCTTACCCAATGCTAAATTGACCAAAGATGAAGAGCAAAAAGTAAAATTGGCGGCTAAGCACTTGATCACATATTTATTTAATGAGCATCCAAAAATATTGGTTCAGGGTTGGTGGAAAGATGGCCAAACGTAAAATTAAATCGTCTGCCCAAGATGTATTGTGGATCAGAATTTGCCTGAGAGCTATGACAGAATTACATTTAAAGAAAAGTTAGGTAACATTTTTGGTCTGATCGCAGAATTTGTGTCCAATGGTCGGAAGTGGGGCAGCGTAATTTTTCTCACTTCATAAGTCGTCATCGACAACCCGCTGGTTTACTTAAGGCCTGGGTCCTGCGCAGGATCTAGGTAATAAAGTTTTATAAAATTACCTCGAAGAGCCTAAAACCATACCAACCGATTCTTGCACCATCCAATTTATCACAACTATATCTCTATCAATATCTTAAATTCGGTGAAGTGATGAAAAATGTCTTCATAAAATATAAAAAAGAGCTAGCTATTATGCTCAGCGCCATTTTATTTGTGTTGGCTGCCTCGACTTATTTTATGCACAATCAAGTAACATATTCGTTAATGAAAGAGCACTCCAATAAACTAACGTCTCTTAGGAGTGTGCTAAAAGTTTACATTGAAGATTATTTCGATGCTACAAATGATGTTGTATTAACACTCAGTGCAAGCCAAACAACGATTAATGCAGTTAAAAAATTTGAAGCAGCCTTTAATGAGGATCTTGGATATTTAAATGCAAATATTGATCTGTCATTATTAGAAAACAATATCAATTCATTCTTGGACCATGTTAGCTATGATCTACCTCATGCGCAGACAAGACAATTATTAGAAAATTATTTGCCAACAACCAAAAATGGCAAGCTATTGCAAAAAGGTTATATTACTAACAACCCTTTCCACAATGACCAAAAATACAAACTGCTTGATTCAAAGTCTGGAATTGGATACGACCGAGTTCACCGGGAATTTCACCCCCACTTTCTTAAAGAGCTAGAGAGGTATCATTTTTACGACCTGTTTCTTATTGATAATACAGGTAATATTATTTATTCGGTCTACAAGGAATTTGATTTTGCAACTAATATACTAAACGGTTCCTATGCCAATAGCGGATTGGCATCAGCTTATAAAAAAGCAATTGATTCACCTAACGAAGCCGTTATATTTGAAGACTTTAAGCCTTATGAGCCAAGCTATAACATGCCTGCCGCATTTGTCGCGACACCACTTTATGATGGTGACTCTAAAGTAGGCGTGCTAGTAGTGCAACTACCAATTGATCAACTAGTTAAAGTGATGACATTAAATGATGCTCAAGGAGGAGTGGGCTTAGGTAGGAGCGGCGAGTCCTATTTAGTAGGTGAAGATTTTTACATGCGAAGTGATAGCCGCTTTATACATTCAATGGTAGACCCTTTAGTTGAAAAATTTGCAACAACAGTGGGGATTATTAAGGTTAATACCAAGGCAGTAGTTCAGGCATTAAAGGGTGCCACATCAAATGAGCTAATAGAAGATTACCGGGGTATTGAAGTTTATAGTTCATATGCACCCATTAAGGTTTTTGATAAAAATTGGGCAGTACTAGTTGAAATAGATAAGCAAGAAGTTTATGACACGATAAAGGAAAGCACATTTATTTTGTTACTGACTAGCGTGGCTGTATTTTTGATTTTCACTACTATGATCTTATTCTTATTTATTCGCATGATACTTAAGCCCATGCAGAACAATGAAGAATTGTTAAATGATAATCTGAGAATGCAAAATAAGGCATTAATTACATCGGAAACCATTTTTGATGAATATAAAAAAGCGATTGATTTAAGTGCGATTGTTTCAAAAGCAAATAAAAAAGGCGTCATTACTTACGTCAATGATGAGTTCTGTAAAATCTCTGGTTATAAAGAAGATGAATTGGTCGGTCGCCCTCATAATACAATCAGACACCCGGATATGCCCAAGCAAGTATTTAAGGAGCTATGGCATACCTTACTCAATAAAAAAGTATGGAAAGGCGTGATTAAAAATCGCAAGAAAGATGGTGGTTTTTATTATGTGAATAGCACGATTGTTCCGATTCTAGATGAAACGGGAGAAATTCAAGAATTTATGTCGATACGCACAGATGTGACCGATCTGATGTTTAAAGAAGAACAAATCCAGAAGCAAATTACTGACTCAGAAACTTCACTGCCTAATAGGCAAAAGTTGATGGAAGATATCAGTAAGCTAACAGAAAAAGCGAAACTAGCTTCCTTTGTCATTAACAACTTTAGGGATTTTTATGATTTTTATGGCGTGGATGTATCAAACAAATTAATCAAGGAAATTAGTGAGATCCTTCAAGACATTATAGTTGGAAAAACCATAACACTTTATCGAACTGCTGAAGACGAATTTTCACTTCTAACGCAAGGTTGTATGAGTATGTCAGATTTTATAAGAATCACTAAAAATATGATTGAGCATTTTGATCAAAATATATTATCCATTGAAGATAACGAATTAAACGTATCCGTTACTGTTGGTGCGACTAGTGGCAAGAAGAATCGCTTATTTATTAATTCAGAAATGGCGCTTCGTAATGCAATTGAGAGCTCAAAAAGCTTCATGCATTTTGAAGATAGCTCTGATGTTAAGGAGCAATATCAGAGCAACATTTTAATGACCACAAAAATTAAGAATGCTATTAAGAATGATAACATCCTTGTTTTTGCTCAGCCCATTACGCCAAACACAAAAAATGGCGTTCAGAAGTATGAATGCTTGGTTCGCATGCGTGATAATGACAAAATCATTTCACCATTTTTCTTTTTAGAAATCTCTAAAAAAGTGAGACTTTACCCAAACATTACAAAGATCGTAATTAAAAAATCAATTGAATATTTTAGTAACAACGAAGGTGAGTTCTCTATCAATGTTACCCTGGAAGATATTCTCAACAATGAAACCGTCATGTTCTTAAAGAAAATGGTTAGAGAACACCAGATTGGCGAACGACTTGTTCTTGAGTTGGTTGAGTCTGAAGGAATTGAAGACTATGACAATGTTTATAAATTTATCACTATGATGAAATCAATGGGCTGCAAGATAGCCATTGATGATTTTGGAACTGGCTATTCCAATTTTGATTATTTAATGAAGTTAAATGCAGACTACATCAAGATTGATGGCAGCTTGATTAAGAACATTAATCATGATCAAGGGGCAGAGATGGTGGTTCAACTAATTGTGGATTTTGCAAAACGTATGGATATTAAAATCATTGCAGAATATGTACATAACCAGGAAGTCCATGAGAAAGTAAAAGCATTAGGAATTGATTATTCTCAAGGCTATTATATTTCTGAACCAAAAGAATTAATTTAAGCAAACAGTAGGTGTAATTAATATAGACCATCATTTACAAAATCATAGGTGAAATATTATGAAATTTTACGTGCTTATTACGCTTGTTATTAGCTGTTTTACACCAATGACCCAAGCAAGTTGTGATTCGATATTTAATTCTTTCACCGATTCACTCTATATTCCTGAAGTTTTAGTTGGTGATTCAGAAAGTTATTCTGTCAAGCTACAACGTCAAGCAGACAATTCATTCTTGCTTTCTGAAGCAACGGCTATTAAGTCAGCTGATCCTGTTGCTCAGTTTTTACCCGTCAATAATAAATTAATAATCAACAGTATTGACGTAGCTGGTAAATTTTATACTGCAGATCTGCTGCTGCAAACTAACACTAATCCTCTATTATTCACACTTGATAGCTTTTCACTATTAAACAAAACCTTATCAAATCCTCTTGAAGAATTACCTTGCTTTGAAAGTTTGGCACTATTCTCTGAAGAAAGTCCATTTAATCAAAAAATACCAGACAATCCTGCAATAGATCCAAATTCAGATAATTTAATTCTTAGCTTGATGGCATCAACCCCTATTACCATAGAAGTTAAACAATTTTCCCAAACTGTATTTTTTGCTAATGAAGACACCCCGCGTCATGATGTTAAATTAAATTGTGGTCCGGTGTGGGAATTAGGTATTGAAACACTTGTTGATGTGCCAATTCCAGATTGGGCTGTTCCAACGTTTGATAGTGAGGCAGAAGATGATCCTCCTATAGGATGTGGGGAAGGATCTGATCAAGATAATCATATGGTTATTTTAGATTTAAATACTCGTTGTGCGTATGATTTTTGGCAGGCGGCTAAAGATGATGCTGGTAATTGGGTGGCCAGTTGGGCTAACGCTATTCCTATGGACAGTAATGGTATTTTTGAACACGGACTTTCTGCCAGAGGATCTGGTTTCGCTTTATTAGGTGGGGTTATTTGGCCGGACGAACTAGTTAAAGGCCACATTAAACATCGATTGATTTTTAATTACCCTTTTCCTAAAGCTGGCGGTCCAGTCGCGCCGGCAACTGATAGTGATGGTACTAGTACTAATATTAATGCCATGCCAGAAGGTGCAATTGTACAACTTGACCCAAAGCTAAATTTGGATGAATTAAATTTAACTGATTATGAAACAACAATTGCCAGAGCGTTGCAGGAATACGGCATGATGTTGGTTGATTTTGGTGGCACAGTTGCTAGTTTCCAAGTTGTTGATCCAAATAGTTTAGCCAATAACCCATATACAGGTTTATTACCAGACGAGGTCTTTGTTGACCTCAATAATCTTATCGTTAATGCTGAAAATTTTAGAGTATTGAAATTACCGCCACAAAATAGTAATTGGGAAGATCAGTTAGCATTAGTAGGCAACCATTGTGTAACAATGAAATAAATCTAGGGTCACACAAAGATCCTGCAAGTTATTAATGTTGTAGATGATTAACTAACCGTTCCTAAGGTATAATCCCGCCTTTCTTATTTTTTGATTGCTGGGGGTTGTTTGTGCCTATTTATGAATATCGTTGCAACGCATGTGGAGCTGAAAAAGATCATCTGCAAAAGATGAGTGATGCACCGATTGCGACATGTCCCGCTTGTGATAGCAATGATTACATCAAGTTAATCTCAGCGGCTGGTTTCCAGTTAAAAGGTAGTGGTTGGTATGTAACTGACTTCAAAGATAACAAGTCTAAGAAACCTGAGTCAAAACAAAAATCAACTGGCGACACAACCACTAAACCTACCTCATCAAATACCAGCACTAGTAAAAAAACAACTTCTACTAGTGATTAGGGACGAGGAAATAATAGTTTATCCAATTTAGGTGAAGTAATTTTACTCTGATTTGAGGCGGTCCGTAGGGCACATAGTTATTCTATGTAACTGTAGGACCAACGAAAAATCAGAGTAAAAGGGCAAGCATAAATTGGATAAAGTGTTATTTTCTTGTCTCTTAATCCAACCATTATTTAATGGTGGGAAATAAATTTCAATCACCTCTTATTTCATGATCTCATACGGTTAATATTTTATGCGTACAAACTACTGCGGTGCCATTAATACTCAATATCTAGAAAAGACAATTACACTTTATGGTTGGGTACATCGCCGTCGAGACCACGGCGGAGTTATTTTTATTGACCTGCGTGACCGTGAAGGTTTAGTGCAAGTAGTATGTGATCCAGATAATGTTGCAACCTTCCAAACAGCAGAAAAGATTCGCAATGAATTTGTCATCAAAGTCACTGGTAGAGTTAGACCACGTCCAGAAGGCACTGTTAATCAAAATTTGTTTAGTGGTGAAATCGAAGTATTAGTAGCATCTATTGAAGTGCTTAACCCATCATTAACACCACCATTTATGATGGATGACGACAACTTAAGCGAAGCTATCCGTTTAGAACATCGCTACCTTGATTTACGTCGCCCGGCAATGCAAGCTAATTTACGCTTACGTCATAAAGTTTCCATGGCGGTACGTATGTTTCTGGATCAACAAGGATTTATTGATATAGAGACACCAATATTAACTAAATCTACCCCAGAAGGTGCACGAGATTATTTGGTGCCATCACGTGTTAGTGATGGCCAATTCTTTGCCTTGCCGCAATCACCACAGCTATTTAAACAATTGTTAATGGTGTCAGGTTTTGATCGTTATTATCAAATCAGCCGATGCTTCCGTGACGAAGACTTACGTGCGGATCGTCAACCTGAGTTTACTCAAATTGATATTGAAACCTCTTTTCTTAGTGAAGACCAAATTATGTCACTAATGGAAGAAATGATTCGCAATCTGTTTAAAACAGTCAGTCAGGTAGAATTACCTAATCCATTTCCACGCATGAGTTACGCTGATGCGATTTATTACTACGGTTCAGACAAGCCTGATTTACGTATCCCACTAGTTCTGACTGAACTTACCGACATCATGCAAGAAATACCTTTCAAGGTATTCCGTGAAGCCGCACAACTAGAAAACGGGCGGGTTGCTGCTCTACGTGTGCCACAAGGCTGCAAGCTGTCACGTAAAGAAATTGACGAATACACTAATTTTGTTGGTATCTATGGTGCCAGAGGACTAGCCTATATCAAAGTTAATGCATTAGACAAAGGTTTAGAAGGACTACAATCCCCGATTCTGAAGTTTATGACTGAAGAAACCATACAAGCAGTCCTAACCCGTACAGAAGCACAAGATGGTGATTTGATATTCTTTGGTGCAGATAAAGCCAAGATCGTTAATGAAGCATTAGGCGCACTACGAGCCAAAATTGGCCATGACCGTGGCCACCTAGAAGACGGCTGGAAACCACTATGGGTAGTTGATTTTCCAATGTTTGAACGTGATGAAGAAGAAAATCGTTGGCAAGCATTACACCATCCGTTTACTTCACCTGCAGATGGTCATGAAGATTTGCTAGAAAGTGATCCTGGCAAAGCCTTATCTAAAGCTTACGATATGGTATTAAACGGCTCCGAAATTGGTGGCGGTTCAGTACGTATTCATCGTCAAGAAGTTCAATCAAAAGTGTTCCGTGCTTTAAATATTAGTGAACAAGAAGCTGATGAGAAATTTGGTTTCTTATTGCAGGCGTTACAATATGGTGCCCCACCTCATGGTGGTGTTGCTTTTGGTTTAGATCGTATTTTGGCGATGATGGCTGGTGTTGAATCTATTCGTGATGTAATTGCCTTTCCTAAAACACAACGCGCCCAATGCCTATTAACTAATGCACCAAGTGCAGTTGACGAAAAACAGTTACGAGAACTACATATTCGCTTAAGAAAAACTGAAGTACCAACTAGTTAATCATTTTGCCGTAATCGCAAAATGTACAAAAATCCTGTTTCCACGCTGATTGTTATCCATACAGCAGATTTACAGATATTACTACTGGAACGTGCAGATCACCCCGGTTACTGGCAATCAGTAACCGGCAGTCAGCATCAAGAAGAAACTCTAGCTCAAACCGCTAAACGAGAAGTTGCCGAGGAAACAGGACTCAATACCGATAATTACCAGTTAATCGACTGGCAGCTTCAAAATCAATACGAAATATTTCAAGAATGGCGCTGGCGCTATGCCCCCGGTATCACCCACAACACAGAACATGTATTTAGCTTAAAATTACCAGAAACTAAATCAATAACTGTTGCCGAACGAGAACATCTTGGGTTTATCTGGCTACCCTGGCAACAAGCTGCTGATAAAGTTTTTTCATCAAGTAATGCGCAAGCAATTAATAATCTTGCCACACGAAATCAGTAGGGTGCAATAACCGCAGGGCATTGCACCATCAATATACAATTTATAATATTTTGCTTACGCAAACGGTGTAATGCCCTACGGTTATTACACACTACCGTACTGATTTTATCTTTTTCTCGTGCTTTTCCTTGGTAAAGTGTAAACCGATAAATGAAGGATGCCAGCGAGTTGCCTTATTGTACAGCCTAAAAAGACAGGAACAATAAATGCCTACCGTTAAAAAACAGGATATTAGTGTCACCGAAGAAGAATATCTGCAAGGTGAACTTACCAGTAACATAAAGCATGAATATGTTGATGGTAAAATTTATGCCATGGCTGGTGCCAGCAAAAATCATGACATTATTGCAGGAAACATTTATCGTAGATTTGGCAACCACCTAGAAAACATAAATTCTAACTGCATTCCTTACGGTACGGATATAAAGGTAAAAACAGCCACAAAAAAATATCGATATACCGATGGCATGGTGGTTTGTGATGATTCTGGAAATGACAATTACACAGAAACACCGATTATTATCATAGAAGTTTTATCAAAAAGCACTAGACATCTTGATCGCGGAGAAAAACTGCTTGAATATATAAATATTCCTGGTTTAAAAGAATATGTAATTATTGAACAAGATATTGCTTCGATTGACGTACATAGAAGAACTCAAGGATGGATTCACCGTAACTATATCTTAGGTGAAGAAATTCATTTTGAATCTATTGGATTAACGCTATCTGTGGAAGAAATATATTATCGTGTAAGAAATGAAGATACACTTGATTTAAGTAATACCAAATTCCCCAAAGAATCGTAGGGTGCAATAACCACAGGGCATTGCACCATCAATTTGTCATAGACAAATAATTGCAGAATTATGATTATTACATATGAGACTTACCGATCAACAACACTCCATTATCAAAATAGAAATACTAAAGTATGACGACCAGGCAGAAATTTATTTGTTTGGATCCAGAGTTGATGATAATGCAAAAGGTGGTGATATTGACCTCCTAGCCATTTCCAAGAAAATTGATTTTGCGCTTAAATTAAAGATATTAGCGCAATTTATGATCAAGCTTGGCGAGCAAAAAATAGATTTAGTTATCGCATCTGACAAACTTAAACCTTTCACCCAGATCGCAATTAGCCAAGGAATACGACTATGAATGATCGCCAAACATTAAAACTATTGATGCAAGAAAACATTCAACAGTTAAGCAAAGCGTCGGATCAACTAGCACTATCTTTAACTCGTTGTGAACACATTGATATATCAAGTAATCGTTTAACCATTGATCAGCAAGAAAAACTTGAAGCACTAACCAGTCGGTTTGCAAGATTAACCGATTTAATCACACAAAAGACCTTAAGACTTATTGAACAAATCGAGCTGGAGAATATTGGCAGTCTTCTTGATCGAATAAACAAAGCCGAAAAGAAAGGGCTCATTAAAAGTGCCGTTGAATTTATTGAAATAAGACAGTTAAGAAATAGTATTACGCATGATTATGATATTGAAACACTTAACAAAATATTTCAAAGTTGTATAAAGTATGCCCCAACATTAATCGCTAGCGTACAAAGTATAAAAAATTACATTGATACTAAACAGCTTGCTTCTGGTTAATATCAACGTAGAGACAAGGCATGCCTTGTCCCTACGTGGCTTGCGGAATCCAGGGTTGCAATGCTGAATAAGCTACATTACCTACCACCACAATAATGTGTAATTCGGATGAATTATTCCCGGATTCCGCTGCGCTCCATCCAGGCTACGTTTATTCCTCAAACATCGGGCTCATCGGGTACTCCAAGGCTTCTTTCATCGCCACTAAAGACAGAACTGCTTCACGACCATCAATAATCCGATGATCATATGACAGTGCCAGATAATTCATCGGTCGAATAACTACTTGCCCATTCTCTGCAACCGGTCGCGGCTTAGTAGCATGAATCCCTAGAATTGCACTTTGCGGTGGATTAATAATCGGGGTGGAAAGCATGGAGCCAAATACACCACCATTGGTAACTGAGAAAGTGCCACCGGTTAATTCTTCGATAGTTAATTTACCATCTTGAGCACGCTTGCCAAAATCGGCAATACATTTTTCAATTCCTGCTAGTGATAATTGATCTGCATTACGAATAATCGGCACCACTAGGCCACGTGGGCTACCTACAGCAATGCCAATATCGTAGTAGTTATGATAAACGATATCGTTGCCGTCAATAGAAGCGTTAATAATCGGGAATTTTTTTAATGCAGCAACTACTGCTTTGACAAAAAATGAAGTAAAACCAAGTTTTATACCATATTTCAATTCAAATTCTTTTCTGTAACGCGTACGTAAGTCAATAATTGACTGCATATTAACTTCATTGAAGGTAGTTAAAATCGCTGCTGTTGATTGCGATTGTATCAAGCGTTCCGCAATACGTAGGCGTAAACGCGACATGGCTACCCGTTTTTCACTTCTATCACCAGTAGTTGAAGTAGGTATAGGCTCAGGTGCAGCTACTGGTGCTGGAGTAATAGATTTATTTTTTAGATACGCAACGACATCTTCTTTGATGATACGTCCACCGCGCCCTGATCCTTGTATTGAATTAATAGCGGCAGCATCCAGGTTATTTTCTGCTGCCAATTCCTTGGCAGCAGGCATCATGATTTGATGAATAGCTTCATCCGCTACTGGCGTATCAGGTTGTTTTGTCACACTGGCTGAAACTGCTTCACTGACCACAATGGTTTTTGGGGCGGTTGCATCAGTATCAATGGTTGCAATAACCTCACCACTTACTACTGTTGCACCGTCTGGCTTGATAATCTTAGCTAGCACACCTGCCTGTGGTGCAGGTAGCTCCAATACAACTTTATCAGTTTCAATATCAATTAAATTCTCATCTCGTGCTACATATTCACCTTGTTTTTTGTGCCAGGAAACCATCGTTGCTTCTGCGACTGATTCCGATAGCATTGGTATTTTGACATCAACTAGCATGACCTATCCTTCTTCTGATTTTGATTAAATTTCATCTCTAAAAGCAGCAACAATTAATTCATTTTGTTTAAATTTATGTCTGGCTAAATACCCAACTGATGGTGATGAAGATGATGGGCGTAGAGCATAGCCTAACTTCTGATCAGGTCGCATATGACGTACTAAATAATGTTGAATTCGGTGCCATGCACCTTGATTACCTGGTTCTTCCTGACACCAAATAACATCACTAGCCTGTGCGTAACGTTCTATTTCAAATTGGAAATCATCATGTGGAAAAGGATAAAGTTGCTCCAAACGAATAATAGCCATATCTGTAATATGATGTTCTTTGCGATAAGTCATTAGCTCATAATAAATCTTCCCACTACAAGCAATAATACGACGTACCTTCTTGACATCAAGCGGTTCTGTTTCTGGAATAATCGCTTTAAAATTTCCTTCTGCAATCTCTTCAAGACTAGATACTGACTGCTTATTACGCAACATACTTTTAGGACTCATGATAATAAGCGGCTTACGCACCGGTCGAATCATCTGACGGCGCAATAAATGGAACATCTGTGCCGGTGTTGAAGGAATACAAACTTGAATATTGTAATCAGCACATAATTGTAAAAAACGTTCTAAACGTGCAGAAGAATGTTCCGGCCCCTGTCCTTCATAACCATGAGGCAACATCATGACTAAACCACACAATCGACCCCATTTAGCTTCACCAGATGCAATAAATTGATCAATCACAACCTGAGCACCATTCACGAAATCACCAAATTGTGCTTCCCAAACAACTAATTCATTTGGCTGTGCACTGGCATAGCCATATTCAAAAGCTAACACCGCCTCTTCTGACAGCATCGAATCAATAATCATAAAATCAGGTTGATCTGGGGCAATATGACACAGTGGCGTATACATACCATCATTTATTCTTTCTCGGTTCTGATCATGTAACACCGCATGCCGGTGGAAAAAAGTTCCGCGACCAGAATCCTGGCCGGAGAAACGTACCGGATAACCTTGTTTTAACAAAGCAGCATAAGCTAAATTCTCTGCCATACCCCAATCTAATGGCAAATGACCTTCACCCATCAAACGACGATCGGCGATAATTTTTTCTACCCTAGGATGTAATTTAATATTTTCAGGAATATCAGTTAATCGTTCAGCCAAATGTTTCAACTCTTTCATCAATAGGCCTGTTTTAACCTGCTGATTCCACTTGCCAGGATTTAAATAAAGCCCCCAGTTAGTGAGACGTTGCGACTTATAATTATTGGTTAACACAGTATTTGGATTTGACCCTGCATCCATCGCCCTTCGGTAATCTTGTATCATTGCATCAGCTTCACCAGCCTTGATAACACCCTCCGCTTCCAATTTA
>JAJFJL010000141.1 GCA_021774055.1 Nitrosomonas sp.
AACTTCATGTTGATTGTCTCTTTGATAATTACTGAGATAATAAGATGTTTCAATGCTTTCTTTCTGGGTAGATTTTTCGAATGTTTCACGCGTCATAACGATCAACGATTGCAATCCACTGTTTTTCCAACGCTCATCTAAAAAGAAAGGGGTCATGTGCATTTTTCAATAACATCATATATAACTTATTTAATATTGTAAAATATACATGACCCCAATTTTTTTGTCAGCGGTCGACTCCAACCCACAAAGCTTGGTGTACAAGGTAGCCCAGTTTCCCCGATACTCAGCAATATTTTGCTTGACTTGATGTGGGAGGGGGCTACTTTGAGTAGCTTCCTATCCCGATTAGCACCATATTAATGGCAAAAGTGATTATATAATTTTAACTTACCTGATCCTTCTCTTTCTCAACAAATAGAGCTTACTTGTAAGTTTTTCAGCATAAACAATACTACTAATAGAAATCAATAAAACAATAATAAAAATAGCAACACTCAAGTAAAACTCCCAACCAAATGAAGAAGCAGTAAACACAACGAATGAAAGGATTGCTGCCGAAAGTATCGGTGAAAGAACTATTAATGCGTGTATTGAAAGTGAAAAGAAAGCCTGAATAAGCAGCAAAATATTTTCCGGAAATCTAGAGGATGGTTCGAGCGTGTCTACAAACACCCAGGGCTCAGTAGATCTTAAAACACTTCGTATTGATATCAAACGAAAGTTCAATTGCAATATGGACAAATAAATTATTGATATTATAAGTGCCCCCCACAATGCAATATCAGTTTTTAGCTTTACTGATACAATAGGAAGTGTTGAATCTAAGTTCAGGAATTTATTTTTAGTCTTTGTGTAATTAACTCTGTAGTCATCATCATTAGCGCCATGTTTTGTAGTCCTTGAACGTATTGTTTCTTTCAAAGCTGGAACACTTACTGGTGCATAATAATTTATTCCAATGTACTTAATGCTTCTAAAATAATACCAATTCTGATCAGAATCAAAAATCAAATTTCCATTAACATCTGTGCCACTAATGTATCCATTTGAAAAAACAAAAGAATGATCTACCTTTTGGTTTCCTATACTTGATATCTCTATCGACAATAAACGTTGTTTGATTCCTGAGATGTTCGTTGAATGTTTAGATGAAGATATATTTTTCTGTTGATTAATTATTTCTGATGTATATTCATTGCCACTTTCAGTAATTTTCAGCATTACCACAAATCCATTATCATCGATGATTTGAAAACCGATACTGTCCCATTTTGTTGCGTATAAAAATTCGGAAACTGAATTGATAAAGAGCTTGTTGGGAGTTTTATGCTTACGCCAATCTTCTTCAATTGTAGAGTCCCACTCATTGCCTTCAATTTTTAGCTTTAATTCTGTTTCTTGGCTTGACAGACCGTTAATATGTACTGCGAGATAATACGTTTCAGCTTCAGTAATGTCTTTTTTTAAAGCTTTGTAGTCCAGAAACATAGAGATAGAAAAAACACTCAAGACCACTAAGCCAAAAAGGCCCCAGCGAATTTTTTTAATTCTTGAATTAATATCAATTGCTTTACGTAGTTTTCTGGCTTTGATATTCATTACTTATTATTCTCTACTTAAAGTTTTGATGAATGCATTGCGTTTTACGCTCGATATTTTATTTAATTATTCTGGCACTAACAGTGATATATACATAATCCATTTATCACAATTTATATCACACTCAATCTTTCGTTACATGATTAATACATGCCTATAAATAATCTTAAAAACAACAATAAAATAAAACAATTTTAGAATAATTTCATATCTAAAACCGCTAGTTACCGCATTAATAATCAGGCATGCCGATCATATTGAAAATTATACCAAGGTTCAGGATAAGCATTTAGCGCTGCATAAAAAGAATGCGTTCAAGGTGTCAGCCAGTTTGTTTTATCATCATTTTCCAATTTCAAGCTGGCCTAATTTTCAAAGTCAATCAAGCTTCTGTATCTTGGTTCTCTTGTCTAACTACGGTTCGACACTTTTGGTAACCGCCTTGGTACGGACCCGTATGCCTGGTGGTGTAGGAGGGAGGGGAGAAAAACCCCTTCCTATCCTGCTTATGCTATTTTCCATGAATCACATCTAGCTTTAGTTGCGATAAAAAAACCTTACCTACATCAGTAAGCCTTACGTTTAAGAGATTTTTTTCATGTCTCATTAAAACACCATAAAAGCACAACCTCTTAACCTTTTGTTTCAGTACCCCATCACTGCCATATAGAACTGACCAGTCAACTAGTTTCTCCTCATTTTCAACTAGATAATCAAATAATTCTTCTTCCTCAAGAAGCCGCTTTAAATCATTATGACTGAGGCCTTGCGTATTCCTTACATTCGACCTAGACAACTCCTCGCGGAGCAATGAATTTTCTTTACTTAAGCGTGCAATTTCATCAACCAGTGCTGGTAGATTGGCCTCTTGGTGAGGTCGAATCCAACCTTGCAATTCTTCGCGACGTGAAAAATGTGATAATGTTTCACCAATTGCTATTTTTATATCCTTCTCATCATCCCAGAACCTTACCATCATACTTAGTGCCAGTCCTCTAAATGCCCTAAGCTCAGAAGGATAATTAGACTCTATAACACTCGTTCCATGTAATTTCACTTTAGCTTCCAAGGCTTCCTCTGTGATTACACATGAGAATATTGGCTTAGATTGTTGAATGGCATATTCATATTCAAGCTGTGTATAGCTCTTATTACTGGTTGGCTCAACACTTCCATAACGACCACCAAGTATTAAAAGATAAACATCAGATTCATCAATCCATTGCTTGATAACTTCCATTTGAGACTCATCGCCCGAGGTAAACAACTCCATACCAGCAGGTATATGTCCTGCTGTCAAAATTGCTTCTACAGCTCCTTGCCTTTCCGGAATCAAATCACTAAAAGTTGATGAAACAAATATTTGCAATCTTTTCCGTATAAAATCTACCATTCATGTCGCCTAAAATCAGTGATATATACATAATCCATTTATTACAATTTATATCACACTCAATCTTTCGTTAAAATATAGTAACCAACTATCAATTCCAAACAGGAATTCTGGGGACACGATACTTAATTACTTATATGACAAGACTAGCAAGAGTAATTCTACTGGAAATAATTAAGCAATGTGTCCTCAGAACTTCCCTGGCGCAATATCCTACGGTTATTGAACTATATACCTAGTTGTGTTAGAAAATCTTTAAGCAACCTGGTAAATCACAGGTTTATATTCAGGCAGAGGAATTGGTTTACCACTAGATGCTGCTGACGCCAACCAACTTTCTTTTGCTACCAGTACTTCCGTTAACGCTATACTAGGTGTCTCACCGAAAGCAGAACATGCTTTTAAATCTGGAATATCAGCGATATATCCATGATCTTCCTCGCTATAAAAAATGTTGATATGGTAATCTTTCATCAGTCATTCTCCATGTGAAGATTGTGAGCTTCTATCAATTGTAGCAGCTGCTTGATTTGATATGGTTTCGCCTCTCCTTTAACATTCTGAAGGTTTAGCAATTCAGGAATATCTTTGTGTGTATAAATGTGGTGACTTCCATTAATTCTATCTAATTGGAAACCAAACGCTTCAACACACGCCACCACCTCGGAGAAGCGAATATTTTTTGTTCAAGATAGCAGTTTTTATAGGCGTTTATTTCTTTTCATTTCCATCTTATGATACAAGAGACTCCTGATTTGCAGGAATCATATGCTTATTTTTTAACGAATACAAAACAAGCCAAATAAGCAAAAAGCACTCTCAAATCATATATTATCGTCAAACTAATCTAAGCCGTAGTATTAACGTTCCTCCCAAGATTAGAAGGTAAGTTTTGCGATGATGCATTATCTGGAATTGCTTCAATCAAGCTTATTGCTCCTTCAGCGCCCAGGTCTATCGCTTTTTTAAGTACCGCAGTACTGACTTCTCGTTGAGTGTTGGCAGCGCTTAATGCTGTTGCTGCACTAGAGATTCCGTTAACGTCCATAATATTTCCTTTGTGCTTGTGTAGTGTTTATTTACAACGGTATGTAGCGCAAGATATTTAAGGTGATAGACAGTTTAGAAATTTCAATAACAACCTTGATCACCATTAGTCACATGAAGATAATAAAGAAAAACAATAAACCTTTCAAGTTCTCCTGGTAACAATAGTTCTTCGCACTAACAAATCAATTCCCTACTCCATCCCGATAAATCTCAGTATCTGGGTAAAACGCATACCATGCAAACCAAAATAAAGTAACTCCTGGCAACGGTTTTCCAGCAGCATCAAAAATCTCTGCTGATTTATGATCATGGCTATAACGTACTTTGAGTGTTTCTCCAGCTAGGTTGTCGTTAAACTCACCTGAGCCTTTAGCTAATTCTACAAAAGGGTAAGCTTTAGCTTTGCCATCAATAACTAAACCTAGTACTTGTTCTTTAGGGTGATAACCTTCTGAACGAAAACGTACTGGAAACATGATGCTACTTTCTTCTTCATAGCCAGCGTAGGGATTTGCTTGATAATTACGATTAAAACCGGTGTTCATGCCTAATACTAAGGTATCAGGGTGACGTTTACGCCAATCGCCCCAGGTGGTGTGAGTTACCGCCACTGCTGGCAACATGGTTCCTTTCATTGGGCCGGTGACAGCTTGCGATAGAATCTGTGACCATAGTGATTGGGTTTCACGATCGTACATTAAAACATCACTGTTATAGAGTAGACCAGATACCCCGTATTGTAAAAACCTGCCACCTACTTTTGCTTCCGAAGCGGTGCCTGAACCACATAGCGGACAATAAGTAATGATAACCCCTTCGTCACCAAAACTATCATTTACGATTTCATGCCAATTTAAAATACGGATAGGATAAGCTTTAGCTACACCATTACGCTTTAAAGCTAGTACACGATCATGATCATTCAGAAATGTTGCTTCGCTTGCTTTGACAAATTTAGGGTGATCTAGTGAAGGAATGCCATCTTTTGGTGGGCCACCTGAAAAAATCTCAGTTTCCGGTATTAATGCGTCATTTAAAATAAAACCATTCATAGTTGTTGCATGCGCCCAACTATTGGTTAGTAATAAACAAACTATAAGATAGCTAAGTTGTACTAATTTTTTCATCTTGTTATCCTCTTGCACCACTGACATAAGCGGCAGTAAGTTGGTGGGTGGGGGTTTCAAAAATATCGCGACAATGACCAAATTCAACTAAGTGTCCGGCCCGTTCTTTAACCCAGAAAAATGCGGCATAGTTAGCAATACGACGAGCTTGGGCTAGATTATGGGTAACAATAACAATGGTGTAGCGACCACGTAGGCGTGTGATCAAGTCTTCAACCACACCTGAAGCGATAGGATCAAGCGCACTACATGGTTCATCCATCAATAAAATTTGTGGGTTTAGTGCCAATGCACGCGCAATGCATAAGCGCTGTTGTTGCCCACCAGAAAGATTTAATGCTGCGGTGTCTAAACAATCATGCACTTCTTCCCATAGGCCAACATCACGCAGAACTTGTTCAATAATGCTGTCAATTTCATTACGTTGGTTAATGCCATGTTCACGCAATGGCATCTCAATATTGCGCCGAATAGAAAAAGGGAAAGGAACTGGTTTTTGAAACACCATACCAATGCGTCTTCGTAGCATTTGTAGGTTATAGGTAGGGGCATAAATATCGCTATCTTCGACATGAATACTACCTTCTATTCTGCAATTTGAAATTAAATCCGTGAGTCGATTAAGCGTCGATAAAAAACTAGTTTTGCCACATCCTGATGGGCCAATTAGTGCTGTAATACAGCCCCGATAAATATCTAACGTCACTTTATTTAATGCGGTTTTATTACCATAATGCAGTGACAGATCTTTAACCTGAATAATTGGTTGTGGGTTACAGCAGGCTGGACCAACTTGTAATGGTCCTAAGGTAAAAGCATCATCGCTATCTTTAACTGATTGCTCAGGCTTATTTACATCTAACTTCATATTATCCTTTTACGCTGCAAGCCATAAGCCAGTTTCATTGCGAAAATATTGATGCCTAACAACAAAGCCACCAATACTAGTGCTGAAGCATTCGCAGGGGCATCACCACCAGGGACATTCATTGATAAGTCAAAAATGTGTAGCGCTAAAGCACGTCCAGAATCTAATAATGAACCAGGCATACGCTCAACATAGCCACTGGTAAATAGTAATGCTGCAGTTTCTGCGAGCGCACGTCCGATGCCTAATAACAATCCTGCTGCCAATGTTGGTGCTGCTGCTGGTAATAACAGTTGAAATAAAGTAGCTGAACGAGACAAACCTAATGCAGCCGCCGACAAACGGTAACTATCTGGTAGCGCACGTAAACCGGCTTCAGCTGTACTAACTAAGATTGGTAATAACATGCAGGCCAACGTTAAGCCACCCGACAGAATAGAGAACCCTAAGCCTAAATAAATACTAAAAAAAGCATTGCCAAATAATCCAAATACAATTGAAGGCACACCAGCTAAAACTTGCAAACTATACCGCACCGTAATACCAAATTTACTGGTGACAGGCACGTACTCAGCCAACAATATCGCTGTTGTCCAAGCTAATGGCAACGCCACTACTAGTGCCACCAGTAACAGCAACAAGGTGGAAACTAGAATAGAGCCAATTCCACCAGCACGCCCGGCATCACGCGGTGATTCAATTAAAAAATCCCAAGAAATATGCGCAATCCCACCCCGGATCAAATCTGACAAAATCCAGATAAAAACCACACAAACGAATGCAACTGCAATATAAATGATTGTTTGCGCAAATAGATCACGATAACCAGAGCGCCAGATTCTGTTAACAGTTTCAAGCATGATGTTTATTGCTAAGTGTTGCAGCCATGCCTGAAAGCAACATTACCAATAACATTAACAGCAAACCTGATACAAACAACACGCCACGATGATCACCCATGGCATAAGCCATTTCTAAAGCAATATTTGCGGCTAAGGTGCGAATCGGATCGTATAAACTAGTTGCATGTTGAACTACATTTCCGGTGACCATCAATACCGCCATAGTTTCACCAATCGCACGACCTGCTGCCAAAATAATTCCTGCGACAATTCCGGTACGTGCCGCTGGCAACATGACACCACGTATCACTCCCCAACGAGATAACCCTAGAGCGACCGCACCACGTTGGAATTCATCAGGAACTGCTAATAACGCTGCATGTGCTGTCAAAGTGATGGTTGGCAAAATCATCAAGGTAAGAATCAAAATGCCGGCTAATAAACTGGCACCCGGTGGATGTAATTGATTAATCAATGGCACCAAGGTTATCAAGCCCCAAAACCCAAAAACTACCGAAGGAATACCTGCCAACAACTCAATTAAACGTTGGTATAACAAAGCTAGGTGTGGGGGTGCGTAATAGACGATAAATAATGCTGAGGCAATACCCAATGGAATCGCTAACAATAAAGCACCAATACTGGCATAAAGCGTGCCAGACAGCATCGGTAATAAATTATAAGCTGCTTCTAATGGATGCCAGGATGGGTCAGTAAAGAAGCGTGTTAGGGTAATCTGCTGCAAAGCTGGCCATGACTCAAGTAGCAAAAAAAACAGTATCAATAACATGATTAAAGCAGAAGTAATCGCGCCAATCCGCAGCACCCAGCGCAATAACCTATCAGTCATCACTGACCGGAACAAAGTATTGCGCTTCAATCAAATCATGAACTTGCTGTGAACGGGAGAAAGTAATGAAATCTTTTGTTAATCCTTGCGGAATTGAAGCTGTTATCAGGTTAAGCGGACGAGATAATGGAAAACTACCGTTACGCACATTAGCTACCGAAGCCTCATGACCATCTAGGGCTATTAATTTAATTGGTACACGATAACCAGCAGCATGCTCAGCAGCACCGATAGAAACATAACCTATTGCATTGACATTACCTGCTATAGTTTTGATCCCCTGCTGATTATCGCCAATAATAATATGTGGTTTGATCGCGCTGTTTTTCATTCCAAAATAAGCTAAGAATAGCTCTAGGGTTGAACGGCCTTCGGCTTTGTTAACTACTGTAATCCGTGCATTCTTCCCACCGACTGCCTGCCAATTAGTTATCTTGCCAGAATAGATGTCAATAACCTGTTGTTTGCTCAATGAGGTAACCGGATTGTTAATATGCAGAATAATACCAACACCATCTAAGGCAATGGTAAAAGCATGTAGGTCACTCTCATTTGCTTTCATCGCGCGTGAAACCATACCAATATTAGCAATTTTATTGCGTGTATCATTCATACCACGCGACGATCCGCCGGTTTGCACATCAACCCGAACACCTTGGTTAAGTGATTCAAAGCGTCGTGCAAACTCTCCTACCAGCGGCGCGATAGTACTTGATCCAGTAAGCACTAATTTTTGTGCCGCTGCTACTCCTGGAACTAAGCAGGCAAACCCAATTAAAACTAAAATAGCGATCCAGAATGCACTTCTTTTGCTACTAAACATGTTTATTGTGTTCCATTTAATTTCCAATCGTAATTAATATAGCTAATTCTTAAACCACCTGTCATTAGTTGCTGTTTTACCTCGTCTGTATCGCCCAAACTATCCGCATACTGTACCAAAAATTGATCTAATTTATGCCATCCACCCCAACCACTTTCAAAATCCTTTTTATACCAATCAAAGATCTTTGATATTTCAATTCTTCTAGTTCTAGGGTTATAGCGATTACGGGTTCGATCACGTAAGAAAGAATTAGTTACCGTTTCTAGTTGCTGTTCCAACTTATCAGCAGTGAAAGCTTCATTAAGTAACGCTGGACAACCAATTGAGGCACAATTAACCGCAAAATGAATTCGTGGCTCATTATAATCACCAACCTTACGGATCATACCGTGCTCAATATCATCCAATGAAACAGTCTTTCCAAACAATGGAATAAAACTTTGTTTCCAGGGACTTCTTAATAGAGATCCTAAATCTTTAATCGAATCCAGTTTTGGATAACGTGTCAGGATTAATTCAACCGTATAGGCGTTATACGCATTAATAAGAAAAGCTAATCGTTCTGCTTTAGACCAAGTTGAAAATTCTTGCTGAGTAACTGCAGATAATTGCGACAAATAACTATGTAATACTTTGCGTTGTTGTAAAAAACTCTGATAATCAACTTGACTCGCCTGCCCTTCCCTAATCATATGCACATGATCTTGCAGTAAGTTATCCCAAACCGTATGATCAAATTTTGCTGCAACGGATACATTTGCCATTATCAATAACAAAAGTACCAACAATAAACGTTTTAACAACATAAATATTCTCCTGGTAAGTATGTTCTAAATTTATAATATTCTACAATTACTGCTTTAATTTGTTGTTTAACTTTAGTCCTAGATCCTGCAAGTAATCGTGCATATAATGTGTAACAAATTGTTTCATAGAGTGAATCTTATTCTGCGTAGAATACTTATTGATATTCCCAAAGAATAAGATTTGCTATATGGAACAATATGTTGTGCAGTATATGTGCGATTACTTGCAGGATCTAGGTTAGATTATATATAACTAGTTAATTGTAATAGTTATTTATCCAAATTGTGCTATAGGCAATCTGGGTAATACTTTTCATAAAATTATCAATAAAAAAACGATGAGATCTAAATTAGCATCTCATCGTAAAGCTCCTTGGAAGATTAATATCCAGGAGGGTCGTTAGGCTAGCATCTCGCATGCGCGGGTACTTAGTCGAATCAAATAAGAATTCCTTACAATGATGTAGCAACATAAGTTTTGCAAAATCAACTTGTCAGTTAGAAGAGAACTTGATACTTAGGAGCGCGCATTAAATTTCGTTACAATGATTAGTAGGGCTAAAGCCCAACTTCCAATAGTCATGTAGACAAACAAAACACTATGTACAAACGATTAGTTAGCACACTAGCAATAAAATCTTTAAATCAACGTATTTTATGGAGCGCAACACTAGTTCTATTAGTGTTTATTATTGGTATTGCATTAACTTTGGACCGAGCATTCTATGATAGCGCCCGATTAGGTGTACAAGACCGTATGTTTGCACGTTTACTTATATTGATTGGAGATGCCGAAGTTGACGAACAAGGGACGTTAGAAATGCCTGAAAATTTAATTGATATCGAATTAAGTCGACCAGAAACAAGAACCTATGCTTTTGTTATTGATAAAACCAAAACAATTATTTGGCAATCACCTTCTGCTCTAAGTAAACAAATCCCAATACAAATTCCACTAGAAAATGGTGCCAAACAGTTTGATCTAATACAAATTGATAATAGACTATATTTTATATCTAGTTTTGGCGTTGGCTGGGTAAACGAAACTGGCACAGGAACCTTTTCCTTTACATTTAGCGTGATTTCAGACACTACTTTATTTGACGCACAAATAGAACGCTACCGTGAGGATTTATGGGGTCTATTGGGAATTATGGCATTGCTACTATTAATCGCCCAAGTACTGGTATTACGCTGGGGTCTGCAGCCAATGCGCCAGGTTTCATCTGAATTAGCTGCGATTGAATCCGGTAAACAAGCCAATGTAACCGGCACTTATCCACGCGAATTAAAATTACTAACCGACAGCATCAATTCTTTGATTGATCATGAACGTAAACAACAAAAACGCTATCGTAATGGATTAGCAGATCTTGCGCATAGTCTTAAAACACCGCTCGCCATTCTACGTGGTGTGATTAATAGCAAAGATGCAGTGCAAATAACAACCATCAATGAGCAAGTAGACCGAATGGATAATATCGTGCAATATCAATTACGCCGCGCGGCAACCGTTGGTAGTGCACCAGGAATGCTCCTTATTACTTTACGCCCAGTTGTTGAAAAAATAGTTAATGCTGTTAAAAGGGCATACTACAACAAGAACCCTATGATTATTATCAATATAGCAGATACTATCAATTTACGTATTGATGAAGGTGATCTGATGGAACTATTAGGAAACCTTATTGATAATGCATTTAAATGGTGTAAAAGCACAATAACCTTGTCAGCAAACTATGAAGAAAATAAATTGCTAATTTGTATAAGCGATGATGGGCCTGGAATCAAAGCAAATGAAATAACAAAAATTCTAGAACGTGGGGTACGCGCAGACCAATCAACACCAGGTCATGGGATTGGGTTAGCAATTGTTCGCGATATTATTCAGGTGTACGGTGGCAAGCTATCAATTGAATCAAATAAAACAAAAGGTACTAGTATTATGGTTTGTTTAAATAGCCAAGTGACATAAATGCGCCTAATTGAAAGTTACATATACTACTAACATAAAGTTTTACCTGGGGATAACAAAGTCTGATGCTTTTTATGAAAAATGAACTATTGTTTCAAAAGATTTATGATAAATTATCATCATCTGTTACAACTCTTTCGTTACGCTCATCCTAAATAATTATAGCCGCCGCAACTCTCCTGCCTTCTTCAGTCAATATATTGTAGGTACGACAGGTTGCCTTAGTGTCCATAGTTTCAAAACCAATTCCAGATTGAATTAATTTGCTAAGTAAAGAATGTTCAGGAAAATTAATTTGCGCACCAGTCCCAAGTAGCACAATTTCTGGTTTAAACGAAAGAAGACAGTCAAAATGTTCCGCTTGTAGGTGCTCAAAGCTTTGAACCGGCCAATTTTCAATAATTTCATCCGGGAATAAGATTAAACTTTGTTCATGCCGTATTTGATTGATCATGACATAGTTATCACCATAACCAGTAAATATATTTTGATCAGATTGGGTGGTTGTATGTAGCTTCAACGATGACTCCTTAATTTAAAGATTTCCACTTCCAGCGCAATAATACCCGTAATTTCCTAAACTTCTCTGTATTAATAGCATCATTCAAAATAATTAAATTACGCACAAAAAACCTATCCAATGGTTTTAAATTTAAAATCAATAAATAAGGTGATACAAAGCTACTACCTAATATTTTACAATCAAAATGTTCACCAGATCTTGTTTTGATGGTACATAACATAGCCTCAGATAATTCAAAAGATACTATTGATTTAGCTGACAATAATAATGCAAAATAACGTGAGTATAACCACATACTAATCAACAGAAAAATTGTGCCAAGCAATTTTATGAAGATTGATAGTGTCATCACCCACAGTAAACAAGTAATAGATAAGTGAGCAAAACCTAAGATCACAGTTAATTGTAGTGAAGGTTTAAGTTTAACAGATAGAATAGCCATAAATTATAGGCCAATATTATTTTAAATTGATTATCTAACAAATTGCATTGATAAATCAATTGCTTTGATGTCTTTGGTTAAACTACCAACTGAGATTCTATTAACACCTGTTTCCGCAACAACACGGACATTATCCAAAGTAATATTTCCAGAGGCTTCTAATATTATTGGTCGATCGACTAGCTGTTTAGTTAATGTAACCGCTTCGCGCAATTGTTTAGGGTTAAAGTTATCCAGCAATATCATGTTTGCACCGCTAGCTAGAGCGATTCGTAGTTCATCAATAGTTTCTACTTCGATTTGAATAAATACATCTGATGGCGTAGCTGTTTTTGCCGTCTGCAATGCCTGTGCAATACCACCTGCGGCGACAATATGATTTTCTTTGATTAATACACCATCATATAAGCCTAAACGATGGTTAACGCCACCACCACATTTAACTGCATATTTTTGTGCAATCCGTAATCCAGGCAATGTTTTACGTGTGTCCACGATGACTGCACCAGTTCCTTTTATGGTATCGACATAACGTCGTGTTTGTGTTGCAACCGCAGATAAGGTTTGCAGAAAATTTAGTGCAGTTCGTTCTGCGGTTAATAAAGTACGTGCATTACCGTTGATGGTGCATATTTTCTGCTCTGCAACAATTTTTTCTCCATCTTGAACATACCAATTAATATTAGTGTTGGGTGAAAGTTGCTGAAAACAACTGCTAAACCACTGCACCCCGCAAAGTATTGCTTCTTCACGACAAATAACATTAGCAACAAGTTGTGTTTTTTCAGGGATTAAAGAGGCGGTATGATCATTGCTACCAATGTCTTCGTCTAATGCCTGCTTAACATTATTTCTGATTGTATTTATTAACGACATAAAATTTTTAGCATATTACCTAGGTCCTGCAAGTAATCGTACATATACTGCACAACATATTGTTCCATATAGTAAACCTTATTCTTTAGGAATATCAATAAGTATTCCACGCAGAATAAGATTCACTCTATAAAACAATTTATTGCACATTATATGCACGATTACTTGCAGGATCTAGGTATTATTTATGATAGATTGATGCATTAAGGGAAGTAAGGAGGTGAGATGTCTAACATGATAGATTTAGTTATATATAGTTTTGGTGCAATGCTGGGACTGTTGTTTGTTGGCCTAATAATACTCTGGTTTATTCAAGATATAACACAGAAGAAACATTCTGTATTACGTAATTATCCAGTTGTTGGCAGATTACGTTATTTCCTAGAAAACCAAGGAAAATATTTTAGACAATATTTTTCCTCTGGTGATAGGGATGAAATGCCCTTTAATCGTGCCACTCGTGGCTGGGTTTATAAGCATGCAAAGAATAGAGGCAGCATGATTGGTTTTGGCTCCACCAATGATTTACGCGAGCCGGGATCAATTATTTTTGTAAATGCAGCTTTTCCAATACTAGAAAAAGATCAGTTACCAACACCGTCAATGAAAATTGGTGAAGGTTATTGCCCACACCCTTTTGAAGCTAAATCAATCATCAATGTCAGCGGCATGAGTTATGGTGCGATTTCAGTACCAGCAATTCGTTCATTGTCGTTAGGATCTGCCAAAGCAAAATGCTGGTTAAATACTGGTGAAGGAGGACTTTCATCCTATCATTTAGAAGGCGGTGGTGACATCATCATGCAAATTGGCACAGCCAAATATGGGATCCGTGATGAACAGGGAAATTTTTCTCCCGAACGTGCTAAGGAACTGGCTAAAGTGGTCAAAGCCTTTGAAATTAAACTCTCCCAAGGTGCCAAGCCAGGAAAAGGAGGTTTACTACCAGGTTCCAAAGTAACTTCTGAAATCGCTAAAATCCGTGGTATTCCAGAAAATAAAACCTCTATTAGTCCTAACCGTCATTGTGATATTGGTAATGTCGACGAATTACTTGATAAAATTAATTATATTCGTACACTAACCGGACGACCAGTTGGTATCAAAACAGCGATTGGAGGGTGGCACTTTATTAATGAATTATGTGACTCAATTAATCGTCGCGGTCTTGAATATGCACCAGATTTTATTACTATTGATGGTGGCGAAGGCGGCAGTGGTGCGGCTCCGCAAGTTTTATTTGATCATGTTAGTTTATCAATTACTGAGGCACTACCGCGTGTTGTAGATGCCTTAATACAATCTGGGTTAAGAAACCGGATAAAAGTAATTGCTGCAGGAAAATTAATTACCTCAGCGCACAGCGCCTGGGCATTATGTGTGGGAGCTGATTTTATTAATACTGCACGTGGCTTTATGTTTTCTTTAGGGTGTATTCAAGCCATGCGTTGTCATAAAAACAACTGCCCAACAGGTATCGCCACACATGATGAACGCCTACAGAATGGCTTAGTTGTGCAAGAAAAACTTTTACGTGTTGCTAACTATGCAATGAATGTTAATAAAGAAATTAATTTAATTGCACATTCCTGTGGTTTACGCCATGCGCGTGAATTTAGGCGTGAGCATGTACGTATTGTTGAAACAGCGGGTAAAAGCGTGGCTCTGAATGTGATATATCCGTACCCTAAAGAACCGCAATAGAACATATTTTGCATCTCCTCTAACGGGCATTACAGTTACAGCCATCCCGACAATAATTTCGTTTAACGCTAGGGGCAGACCTGTGTGCCTACCCTGATTTTAATTCTATACAAGAAGTCTCCCTCCTGTGTCAGAATAGTTGTCGAACCGATGGCAGGACATGCTCAGCGGAAGCCAAATCGGAAGTGGCCTTTGTGCAATAATGCTGCGATGCGGAATGCACAAAAGCCGCGTAGTTTTGGATATCCGCTGGAACTACTTATTAGGCATTTTTTGCCACTATGCACATACCAAACCATCCTCATCAATTGAATTCGCTTCTTCCCATGTTAAACCGTATGGAACACCCCCGGAAGTATACCCTGCTATAAAGTAATAATTTTCATCCGACTCGTATAGTGCTTTGCTCGTCTCTGAATTTTCTTCATTGTTTCGAGCTTTGGGTTTTTCTAACAGCCTTTCAGCTAGTTTGGCTTGCTCTAAACGTTCATCAGGTACGGAAACACCAAACATACGTAATTCCGAAATGGAACATACTTTACTTACACCAAACCAATTGGAATAACCTTTTACTACATTCTTTCCTTCATATTGGCGTAACCACAATTTTCCGGATTGCAGCCGACTATCACGGGACAATCTTTTTCTTCTTGGAATTCCTTTGCTATTTTTCTTTTTCTTTGCCATTGTTGCCACTTCTGATTACGTACCAATGCCTAACGGTTGGAGTTGAGCAATTTTTGCTTAATTCCCTCCATTGACTGTCCGTGTGTATTTGTCTAGCACGGTAGGTTGGGGAGAGAAACGAACCCCAGCAAGATATCCTAATAACTAAAAAACACTTTCAAATCATGCGTTACTATCTCGCCAACATTTGAGTTAGACATTCAAATAAGCCAAAAATAACTACTCTTTTATTGTGTTGGGGTTCGTTCCTCTCACCAACCTACCGTGCTGAGTCAAGGTATGGTTCCACATCAAATAGCCCGTTTCGACCATCTTCAGATGTAATGTGAAGAGTATAGTTTTCTTTCGGAACGATTTTTACAATGTTCATTGATCAGGACCTCTAATTGGGAAAGGTTTTTTACCATTTACCGCTAACTCCCAATCTGAGAGTAAATCATCCTGATGTATCTCAATCCATGCTACAACCAGTTTGTGTTTTTTCCGTGGAAGTTCACCAGCTAACCCAGTTCATAAACATACTCGTCCACAAACCGGTTCAACTAGTAGCTTCACTTTACGGTCAAATCACGATCCAACCACTAAAAAATACGACTACCAAAATTATCAAAATAAAATTGATCAATTTCATCACGGCTAGATTGATGATTTTGTCCGCCACGTTGTGCAATTTTTAATGCACCCATTAGTGATCCAAGTTGCCCGGTTATTTGCCAGTCCATATTGTGAACAATGCCGTACAACAATCCGGCACGGTAAGCATCACCACAGCCAGTAGGATCAATCACTTCTTTTGGCTTTACACATGGAATTTCAAGTTTTTTTCCATGAACATAAATATCTGATCCTTGTGCACCTTTAGTTACAATCAACGCTTTAGTCTCATTGGCGAGGGCTTCCAATGTGCGCCCAGTACGGTCTTGTAGCAGTTGTGCTTCGTAATCATTAACTGCCACATAATCTGCTTTAGTAATAAAATCAAGTAGTTCTTCGCCATTGAACATAGGTAAACCTTGGCCAGGATCAAACAAAAATGGAATCCCTGCTTCATGAAATTCACGTGCATGCTGCACCATGCCATCACGTCCATCTGGCGCAACAATACCTAGATCAACGTTAGTTGCGTCAGAAACAGAATTTTGATGGGAGAAATTCATTGCTCCTGGATGAAAGGCGGTGATTTGATTGTCATCCAGGTCAGTGGTAATAAATGCTTGCGCGGTAAAGGTATCATTTACATGACGAATATGAGTTTGTACTAGATTTAATTTGTCCATACGTGCGGCGTAGGGCTGATAGTCATCACCTACTGTTGCCATCATCAATGGATCACCACCTATCATCTGCAAATTATAGGCAATGTTACCTGCGCATCCGCCAAATTCTCTACGCATTTCAGGTACTAGAAATGCAACATTTAGTACATGAATTTTTTCAGGCAGAATATGGTTTTTGAAATGATCTTGAAAGACCATAATGTTGTCATAAGCAATTGAACCACAAATAAGTGTCGACATATTTTTTATAGACCAGGATTAATTAATGTTTTGTACGAGAAAAAGGTGCTATCAACTTAAAACTGGATAAAATACGGCATCCGTCATTCCTGCGTGTTTCTAGCAGGAATCCAGGGCAATGTAGATTCCTGCTAGAAACATGCAGGAATGACGATAAGTATTTTTTAACTACTTAAATACAAATCCGTCTTAAGTTGGTAGCCAAAAAAGGCTGTATCCAAGAAACCTCGGATACAGCCTGTATTATTATGGCTTCCAGGTTAGATCTAAAGCCCGCGCTGCTTTGACATCATCCAACTTACGCAACGGCATATTATGTGGCGCTTGTTTTATCATGTCAGGCTGTTGTTCAATTTCCACCAAAATTTCTTTCATAGCAACAACAAAAGAATCTAAGGTTTCTTTAGATTCTGTCTCTGCCGGTTCAATTAGCAAACATTCTGGTACCAAAGTTGGAAAATAGGTAGTTGGCGCATGATAACCTTTATCCAATAACCGTTTCGCCAAGTTCATTGCTGTTACCCCAGTATCTTCTTTAATCTTTTTCATGGTAACAATAAACTCGTGGCTGGCACGGCGAGTTGGAAAAGCAATTTCAAAGCCTGCTTTACGTAATTCTGCCATTAAATAGTTAGCATTTAAGGTGGCAAATTCTGCCACACGGTGCATACCATCGGTTCCTAACATACGAACATAAATATAAGCGCGAAGTAACACCCCTGCATTACCCATGTGTGCGGATAATCGACCAATAGACTGTGGAATATCTTTTTCAGTTAACCAACGATAATTGTCCTGCTCTTTCGCCACAATTGGTATTGGTAAGAATGGTAGCAAACGTTCCGCAACACCAACTGGTGCAGAACCTGGGCCCCCTCCCCCATGTGGCGTAGAGAAGGTTTTATGCAAGTTAATATGAATAACATCAAAACCCATATCACCTGGTTTAACTTTACCTAACACTGCATTCAAATTAGCACCGTCGTAATACAACAAACCACCAACATCATGCACAAGTTTGCTCATTTCAGCGACGTTCTTTTCGAATACCCCTAGTGTGGAAGGGTTGGTTAGCATTAAGCCTGCGGTTTGTGGTCCCAAAACCGCTTTTAATGCGTCCATATCCACATCACCATCTTTGCCAGTGGCTATTTCAACTACTTTAAAACCACTCATCACAGCAGTTGCAGGGTTGGTTCCATGTGCAGCATCTGGCACGATAATTTCGTCACGTGCATAATCACCGCGAGATTCATGATATGCACGAATCATGGTGACACCTATCAATTCACCTTGCGCACCAGCCATTGGTGCTAGACACATTCCTGCCATCCCGGTGACTTCTTTCAGAATTTCCTGTAGATCATACATACAGGCTAAATATCCTTGCCCGGTATCTTCTGGTGCTAAAGGATGACGTGCCAAAAATTGTGGCAACATAGCCAGTGAATTACAAGCGCGCGGGTTGTATTTCATGGTGCAGGAACCAAGCGGATAGAATTCAGTATCAATCGAAAAGTTCTTTTGTGACAGCCTTGTGTAATGACGCACTGTATCCATTTCAGATACTTCTGGTAACAGTGGTTTCTGTTTACGTAATAAATTTTCTGGTATTTTATCTGTGCCAGTAGCAGATGTTTCCGAAAATTGAGCGTAGTTACAACGTCCAGGACGTGAGTGTTCAAATATCAGCATGGTAGATTTAATCTTAAATTATTTCAGGGCAGCTAAAGCAGCATCATAGTTTGGTTCATCACCAATTTCTGGTACTAATTCTGCATGGGTAATGGTATCTGTTTCGTCCAGTACAATAACTGCGCGGGTAGTGATGCCGGCAAAAGGACCACTGGCAATGGCAACTCCATAGTCTTGCATAAATTGCGCACCACGCATGGTTGATAAGGTAACCACTTTATCTAACCCTTCTGTGTCACAGAACCGACTCATTGCAAATGGTAAATCAGCTGCTATGATCAATACTACGGTATTGTCCATATTGCTTACATTAGCATTAAATTTACGTGTAGAAAGTGCACAAACTGGTGTATCTAAACTTGGAATAATATTTAAAACTTTTTTCTTGCCAGCAAAATTAGCTAAGGTGACATCTTCTAGTTCTCTATTTACCAATGAAAAAGCCGGTGCTTTGTCACCGACTTTAGGGAAATCACCTTCAATTTTTACGGGATTACCTGCGTGCGTTACCATAATCGTTCCTTAATTTTTAATCAGTTAGTAGCAAATAAATGAGTTTCTTTTGCATGAGAAGAATCAACCAAGTGCCAACTTCATTTGTTCCGTATAACTCTGTAAATCAGCCGAAGTTTTAGTTTCTGTAGCACAAACCAAAAGAGCATTATCAAGTTCAGGGTAATGTTCTTGTAAATCTAACCCACCTAATATTTTTTGCTGTTTCATTGTTTGTAGAACTTCTTTAGCTGGTGTTGGCAGTGACAAGACAGCTTCATGAAAAATTGGCCCACTGAAAACTTTTTTCACTCCAGACAATGTTTCCATTTTCTCAACCAAAGCTAAAGTATTAGCATGTGATTTAGCTGCAATACGTCGTAAGCCTTCCGGCCCTAGCAAAGACATATAAATAGTCGCCGCAGTAACCATTAAGCCTTGATTAGTACAAATGTTAGAGGTGGCTTTAGAACGACGAATATGCTGTTCCCGTGCTTGTAATGTCAACACAAAACCAGGTTTACCATCTAAGTCATTGGTACGACCGATAATACGCCCAGGAATTTGTCTAACTAATTTACTTTTACAAGCCATGAAACCAAAATAAGGACCACCACTAGAAAGTGGAATGCCTAATGGCTGACCTTCACCAACTGCAATATCTGCACCTTTGCTACCCCATTCTCCGGGTGGTGTAAGCATTGCCAATGCAACCGGATTAGTTACACTAATAACTAAGGCGTTTTTACTGTGTGCCCAGTCGGTTAATGCGTCAACTTGTTCCAGTACACCAAAGAAATTAGGTTGTGGAATAACTAGTGCAGCAAAGTCTTCATTAGCAAACTCATCTAATGAATCAGGCAATATTTGTCCTGACTGTGGACAGTAAGGTAGCTCAACAACCTCAATGTTCTGATTTTTAACAATCGTACGTACCACACTACGATAAACCGGGTGTACAGTTTTTGGTATTAAAATACGACTTGAAGTTCGATGTGAGCGTACAGCCATTAGCGCGGCCTCTGCTAAAGCTGTGGCGCCATCGTACATACTGGCATTAGAAACATCCATACCAGTTAGTGATGCCATCATGGTTTGGTATTCGTACAATAATTGTAAAGTACCTTGACTGGCTTCTGCTTGATAAGGGGTATAAGAGGAATAAAATTCGCCACGGGTAGTGATTTGCCAAACGGCAGCAGGAATATGATGCTCATAAGCACCAGCGCCAATAAAATTAAGATAAGTGCCATCTTTTTCGGCATGTCCCGCCATTAGACGGGCTATTTCCATTTCATTTAATCCAGGAGGAACACCCGTCAAACGGCCACATTTTAAATCGGCAGGAATTTCATCAAAAAGCTCTTCAATTGAGCTGGCACCGATGCTGGTAAGCATCGCAGCAATATCTTCATCAGTATGAGGAATAAACGGCATGATTAGTTTAGATAAGTTTTATAGTAGAAATACGATTTAAATCAAAAAAGACAAGTAGTTATTAATGTGCTTCATTTGCCAGTACTTCTTCATAACTGGCAGCATCTAACAATTTATCCAGCTCGTCTGGGTTAGTTGGCTTTAATTTAAACAACCAAGCAGAAAAAGCATCTTCATTAATTTTTTCAGGTTCTGCTTCAAGATCGGCATTAACTTCGGTAACTTCTCCAGAGATTGGAGAATAAACATCTGCGGCAGCTTTGACAGATTCAGCAACAGCACATTCTTCTCTTTGTGCCAGGGTACGCCCAACTTGTGGTAGCTCGACAAAAACCATATCACCCAATAACTCTTGGGCGTGGTGAGTAACACCAATGGTTACCGTACCATCAACTTCAGGTCTCACCCATTCATGGGATTCGGTGTATTTTAGGTTTGTTGGAACACTCATTATTTACTCCAATAAATTAAATAGTATTTTGCTAAATCAGTACGTTTCCATTTCTTACAAACGGGTATTTTACCACTTTGGCACGCAACTTCCTGTCGCGTACCAACACACTTACTTCATCATCAATTGAAATTTGTGCTGGTAAACGAGCTAAGGCAATAGATTTACCAATCGTCGGAGAAAAACCACCGCTGGTGATTTCACCTTCAAGATCCTTACCATCTTGTTGCGCAACCACTTTTTGATGATCACGTAACACCCCACGATCCAGTAACACTAGACCTCTTAAACGTTGTTCAACTGGCACATCCACTAATGCCGATTTACCAATAAAATCACGTTCAGTTTTTAAATCAACTGTCCATGCAAGTCCTGACACCATTGGACTGGTAGTCTCATCCATATCATGACCATACAGATTCATCCCTGCTTCCAGACGTAGCGTGTCACGAGCACCCAAACCAGCAGGCGCTACACCAACAGCATGCAAAGCACGCCAAAAATCAGCGGCCCCATCAGCAGGTAAAATAATCTCAAAACCATCTTCACCGGTATAACCAGTACGGGCAATAAAATATTCTTCAAATTCAGCTGACTGAAATAATTTTAGCTCTTCTGTTGCTGCTTGAGAACCTGGAATAGCTTGCCATACTTTACTGCGTGCATTAGGCCCCTGCACTGCAATCATGGCTAAATCACGTCGCGAAGTAATTTCTAAATTCGGCGCAAGCTCGTCACGTTTTGCTAGCATCCAAGCTAAATCTTTATCTGCAGTTCCGGCATTAACTACAATACGAAACCAAGTTTCAGACAAGTAATAGATAATAAGATCGTCAATGACACCACCATGTGGGTTAAGCATACAAGAATAAAGTGCCTTACCCGGCAAAGTTAGCTTATCAACGTTATTTGCGACCAATTGACGTAGAAAGTCGCGGACATGATCACCTTTAATATCAATAGGCAGCATATGCGATACATCAAACATGCCTGCATCCTTACGCACGCTGTGATGCTCGTCTAATTGTGAGCCATAATGTAACGGCATATCCCAACCACCAAAATCGACCATTTTGGCATTCATATCACGGTGGGATTGATTAAGCGGTGTTGTTTTTAGCACAGATTGTTCTCCCGGAAATAAAAAAAGTTATTCAACCACCTGCCAAATAATTTTATCAATCAAGCATATGTATAGAATAACTTCGCCCCTCTGTCCTCTTTACCTGAGAGATTTGCGAAAGTATGAAGCTACCTCGCGTGCCCCTTCGGTGGTTAAGATTAATCTCAACGCTCTCCAGATTGCCTGTTACAAACGGTTCTTAGGAAATAAATAATATATACTTCGCACGGTTATAGTTTCGGATTTTATAGTGTGATGATTTTTATCAAGAACAAGGCACTGAAACAAGCGCATAGTTAGCTATGTAATTGTTTCAGTAGCGCTGATACTGGCAAAAATGATCCACTAGAAAACCGAAGCTATGAGCGTGCGAAGTATAACCTCCTTGCCTGAGCGATTCCGGGGGAGTTACGCCTTCGGCGGCACCAAAAAACAAGTGCGCTCTCCTGCTTGAACATAAATTGGCTAAGAGGCGCACTATACCCTAGGAACTTACCAGATTCAAGATGATGTTTAACATCACTTAAAGCATCAGTTTTTATGATTCTATTTAATAGCTTGTGATTTTGTTGTGATGCCGATTATTGAATAAACACACTATGTAGATGTGGTGATAAAATTAATAGCAGTATATCTTGGGAGAAAAAATGAAAACAATCTTAATTACAGGTGCCAACCGTGGCATTGGACTTGAATTCTGCAAACAATATGCCATCGCTGGATGGCGTATTCTAGCCGGTAGCCGTAATCCAGCAACCTCCACGGAACTAAATAATTTAGCCACCGAATACCCCAAACAAATAACCGTCTATGCCTTAGATGTTGCCAACCATCAACAAATTGAGCAATTATCAAAAACCTTATTCAATGAATCAATTGATTTATTAATCAACAATGCTGGCATCTATCCTTCGCATTCTGATGGTTTTGGTGAGACTAATTATGAAGCATGGGCAAGTACCTTTCATGTCAATGCTATGGCACCACTAAAAATGGCCGAGTCATTTGTGTCACAAGTTTCCCGTAGTGAGTTAAAAACAATAATCACTATTACCAGCAAGATGGGTAGCATCGGCGATAATCATAAAGGTGGCAGTTATGTTTACCGTTCAAGCAAAGCTGCAGTCAACAATGTGGTTAAAAGCCTGGCAGTTGATTTAAAAGACACCAGAATCACGGCTGTTCTGTTACATCCTGGCTGGGTCAGGACAGATATGGGCGGGCCAAACGGATTAATTTCTACTACTGAAAGCGTATCTGGGATGCGACAGGTGATTGCTAAATTAACACCTGCTGATTCAGGTAAATTTTATGCGTTTGATGGTCAGATTGTGCCTTGGTAATTGTTTCATGCACGTTCCTAAGGGACGAAGAAATAATAGTTTGTTCAATTTAGGCGAAGTCATTTTACTCTGATTTTAGCCGGCCCGTAGGGCGCGTAGCCCTGGAAGAACAACGAAAGATCAGAGTAAAAGGGCAAGCATAAATGGATAAAGTATTATTTCCTCGTCCCTAATACCTTACGACTACAATAAGTTATCTTAATTACGGAGCTAATGTGATGAGTTTTCTTAAGACGCAAACTTTTCTTAAACTAATTTTACTCTTTACGCTCTTTTTCCTAGTTATCTTTGGTATTCATCTGAATGGTGCCTACAATAATATAGAACTTAAATACCAACTGAAATCAAAATTACATAACCAAACTAATATTGTTAATATTAACTCCCTACTGCAAAACTCACGTAGCGACCTACTTTATCTTGCAGATATTTTTCATATTTCAAAATTCTTTGAATGTGATCAAGCACAACAGCAATTAAATAAAGTAGAACATTTTATTAAGTCTTTTGTTGAAAATAAAAAAGTCTATACGCAAGTTCGTATTATTGATACCACTGGTAAAGAACTTATGCGTATTGAATACAAGAATGGCAAAGCAGTTATTCTTAACGAAGAAAAACTTCAGAATAAAGTAAATCGTTACTATTTTGAAGAATCAACTGCCCTCAAAAAAGGTGAAATTTATCTTTCAAAATTTGACCTAAATATTGAAAATGGAATTATTGAAGAACCTTATAACCCTACAATTCGTTTATCAACACCTATTACCAATAATCATGACAAAGTTGTTGGCTATGCCATTGTTAACTACGCAGGACAACTAATTATTGATGCAATTAAAAAGAATAATGAAAATATAAAATCACTACTGTTAAATAATAATTCTTATTTTTTAGTAGGCATGAAACCTTCAGATGAATGGGGCTTTATGTTTGATGAGTCAATAAATTTCAAACACATGTATCCACGCCAATGGGAGTATATGCAACAACATGAAGAAGGTTTCATACATTATAAAAATGGAACCTTTACCTTTTTACAACTTAACCCAGTTAGAACAATTAGCCCCTATCGCACAACTAAATCAAGAAGAAATTGGATCATCATTACTTATGTGGATAATGCAACTGTGTTTAGTGCATTTATGGAATACTTTCGTACTATCCTTCCTATTGTCACAATTTTTATGCTGATTATTTTTACGCTTAGTTATGTGATATCACGCTATATTCAGAGATTAAAAGAAACTGATGAAAGAGTCGCCATCGCCCATGCTGCTTTTGAAAACACTCAAGAAGGTATTTTAGTATTTGATAGTTTCAAACGTATTATTCAGGTAAACCGTGCATTTGTTGATATAACCGGTTATAGCGAGAAGGAAGCATTCCATCAAAGTAGTGAAATACTAAAAGATGTATCTTACTATAACACTAAGATTTTTAAGAAAATCTGGCAAACTCTACAAGAAAAGGATTATTGGAGCGGTGAGCTACGCAACCAGACAAAGAGCGGAAAACCATTTATAGAACACTTATCTCTTAGTACAGTTAAACGAAATGGCGATCCTATTTATTATATTGGTATTTTCAGTGATATAACTGCAGATAAAAAACGTGAAGAAGATATTTGTCAAACTAATAAAATACTAGAAAAAACATTGCAAGAACTTAAAGAGGCACAAGATCAGCTTATAGAATCTGAAAGACTATCGGCACTTGGGCAACTTATTGCTAGCATATCACATGAGATTAACTCTCCTCTTGGTGCTATCAAGACTTCTTCTAGCAATGTTTTAGAATCATTTAACAAGGTGGTAACTAATGTACCTAAACTTGACTTACTTTTAAATGAAGAAGACAAAGCAGTTCTCATGAACCTTAGAAATATGATTTGTTCTGAGAATAACGCTCTTAGCATTAAGGAGTTACGTAATTTAAAAAAAGAATTAAAACTTCAGTTGGAGCAATTGCCGGTTAATAATGCCAGGTTTTATGCAGATGTGTTATCACAGCTTCATGTGAAAAATGTTTCTCCTTATAAAGCATTGCTGACCCACCCAGATGCACAATTTATCCTGGATACACTAAACCATGAACAAATGGCGGTATCTAATTTGCATAATATTTCTAATTCTGTAAATCGTGTAGCTAAGATAATTTCTTCACTTAAAAAGTTTTCTTATTTTGATCATGATCATGAAGGAGTTGTAGAAAAACTTGAAGATTCAGTTGAAAGCACATTGACACTTCTTCATCACAATCTTAAACAAAATATTGTAGTTATTAGACACTTCGAACCACTTGAAGCAATCTTTTGCCATCCTGATGAATTAAGCCAAGTATGGATGAACCTAATACAAAATGCAATCCATGCTATGAATAACCAAGGCACTCTTACAATTTCTATTAGTGCAGATAAAAACTACCATACTGTTAGCATAACTGACACTGGCACAGGGATTCCTTCTACTATTCAAAAGAAAGTGTTTGCCCCATTTTTTACCACTAAACCTTCAGGAATCGGTAGCGGATTAGGACTTGGCATCGTTAAAAAAATTATAGAAGCTCACAATGGAAAAATATGGTTTGATAGCAATGAAACTGGAACAACCTTTTATGTTTCAATTCCAAAGGAAAAAAACTAATGGAAAAAGCAATATTATGTGTCGATGATGAAGAATTTGTACTCACAGCATTATCACAAGAATTAAAACATAATTTTAAAGATGAATTTATTATTGAATTAGCACAAAATGCTGAGGATGCTCTTGAAATTCTTGATGAATTGGAGAACGATGGGATAAAAACTATGGTAATTATCTCAGATTGGTTGATGCCTGGTATGAAAGGTGATGATTTTTTAATTGAATCACATAAACGTTTTCCTAAAGTTATTAAGTTCCTATTAACTGGTATGGCCAGTGATGAGGCGATTCAAAATGCACAAGAACATGCCGAACTTAAAGGAACCTTTTTAAAACCATGGAAATCAGAAGAACTTATAAATCAGATTAAAATAGAATTGAGAAAAATAGATGAATAAGGCCATTCTTTGTATCGACGATGAGTTGCATGTACTAACATCACTTAGATCTGCACTAGTTACTCAATATGGTACTGAATATGATATTGAATTAGCACAAAATGGCGAAGAAGCTTTAGAACTTGTTGAAAAATTGCAGAATGAAGGTACTAAGCTTGAACTAATCATCTGTGACCTAATGATGCCAGAGATGTCTGGAGATGTATTTTTAATTAAAGCACATGCAATACTACCTAAAACAAAAAAAATCCTACTAACCGGACGTGCCAATATTAGAGGTGTTACAAATGCTATCAATGCTGGTGCACTCTATCGTTACATTTCAAAACCTTGGGAACAAAGTGATTTTTATATTACCGTTAAAGAAGCACTCGATAGCTTTGAAAAAGAAGAGCGGTTAGCACGTTATACCAAAGATATTGAAGAAAAGAATAATGAAAACAAAACCTACATGGAAATTATTGATCGCTACCTGATCGCTTCCAAAACTGATGCTAATGGTGAAATTATTGATGTCTCACAAGCATTATGTGACCTTTCAGGCTATACCAAGAAAGAATTAATTGGGCAGAAACATAACATACTGAGACATCCTGATATGCCAGAAGGGGTTTTTAAAGGGTTATGGGGTACCGTAAAAGCAGGTAAAGACTGGGACGGTTTAATAAAAAACCGGAAGAAAAATGGAGAGTATTATTGGGTACAATCACATATTGCACCACGTTTTGATAAAGATAATAATATTATTGGTTACGCTTCTATACGTATAGATGTTACAGATAAAAAACGTGTTGAGGAGCTTTCTATAACCGATGAACTTACCGGGTTATACAATCGCCGCCATTTTAATGAAGTATTTCATAAAGAAATTTTACGTGCGCGACGTGAAAAAAAGAAAATAGGGTTTTCTATATTTGATATTGATTATTTCAAACAATACAATGATACCTATGGCCATTTGATGGGTGATGATGTACTTAAAACTATTGCTAAACTTCTTAAAAAAAATCTTAAACGTGGAAGTGACTGTGCCTTTAGATTAGGTGGAGAGGAATTTGGTCTGCTTATTTATGATACAAATCTAGACAGTTTTAGAAATTTTATTGAAACAATTATGAATTCTTTTTACGAGAGTGCGATACCTCATGCTACCAATCCAGTTTCTAAATATATTACTGCATCATTTGGTGGCTGTGTATTTGAGGGAAATACAAAAATAACTATAGATGGTGTCTATAATTTTGCCGACAATTTACTTTATGAAATAAAAAGTGAAGGTAAGAATAACTTAAAAATAGTAAATTTTGTTAATGACGATTCGTAATTAGGGACGTGCATGAAATAACTTGAGCATCTAGCTTTGTCTTTATGCTTATCTTCTGCATTATGTAAACAGTTACATAGCCGTGCTATGCGCCTGTTTACACGCTTTGAATATGAGCATAAATCCTGTGCTAGTTGCTCAAGTTATTTCATGCACGTTCCTTAGTTGCTATCTTATAGCTCAATGATTTTGTATACTGCCGCCTCCAATAAACAAAAACCTTACTAAATGAAGTTGAAATTCACCAAAATGCATGGGCTAGGTAATGATTTTGTTGTTATTGATGCAATCAATCAGTTTGTTTCTCTTAATCAAAAACAGCTACGCTTTCTGGCTGACCGCCATTTCGGTATTGGTTGTGATCAAATTCTCTTGATTGAAAAAGCAACTGGACATGCTGATTTTAAATATAGAATTTTTAATGCGGATGGAGGGGAAGTTGAACAATGTGGTAACGGTGCACGTTGTTTTGTACGCTATGTACATGGTTATGGTTTAACCAAAAAGAAAGAAATTTGTATTGAAACACTCAGCGGATTAATTACTCCCAAGCTAGAAACCAACGGCCAGATAACTGTCAATATGGGCACTCCTAAATTTGAACCAGCAGGAATCCCTTTTTCTGTAGATAAAATTGCACCAACTTATTTACTTGATCTAAATGACAAACAAATAGATATTAGTGTACTTTCTATGGGTAATCCTCATGCAGTACAAGTCATTCAAGATATTGACCAAGCGCCAGTCTTATCAGAGGGTGCTCAAATTGAATCTCATCCTGATTTTCCTAATCATGTTAATGTTGGATATATGCAGGTAATTGATCCAAATCATATTAAATTACGTGTCTATGAACGAGGTAGTGGCGAAACGCTTGCTTGTGGTAGCGGTGCTTGTGCAGCAGTTGTTGCAGGGATTACACGAAACTTGTTGGCATCAGATGTAACTGTCAATACTTATGGTGGTGACCTACAAATACGCTGGGATGGCAACCAACATCCAGTGTGGATGACAGGGCCTGCTACAACTGTTTTTGATGGTGAGATTAATTTGACAAACGCTACATAAAAAATAATCAGGAAACAATCATGAAATCGGAAGATATTGCGCAATATTTAAAAGATAATCCACAATTTTTTGACGAATATGCAGATATATTAGCCGACATTAATATTCCTCAGTCTAACGATGGTAATGTTGTCTCAATTAGTGAACGACAAATTGCCACCTTGAGAGATAGAAACCTTACGCTACAAAATAAGTTATTAGAGCTAATTAGTTTTGGCGAAGACAATGACACAATTAGTGAAAAGATGCATCGTTTTTCAATTGCTTTACTTGGTAGTTCTAATCTTGATGAACTGCTACATGCGATAAACTTTAATCTACGTGAAGATTTTGTTGTCCCTAATATTGCTATGCGGTTATGGGATGCACCTGGTGCCAACAAGCAAATTGAATTTACCGCCACTAGCGATGATATTCATACAATTGCAGAAGATTTATCACAACCTTACTGCGGACCACATATAGAAGATGAAGTTAAATGCTGGCTTATGGAAGACATGACTCACCTTGCTTCTTTCTCAATGATTCCGTTAAGAACAACCAAAACCATCGGCATACTGGTATTAGCAAGCCCAGAACCACAACGATTTTTTACAGATATGGGAACATTACACCTAGAGCGGTTGGGTGATCTTGTTAGTGCTGCCTTGACATATTGTGTTTATACAGAAAAATTGTAGTATTTTTTCGATAAAAACAATGGATATAACACCAGCATCATTAGTAGACAAATATATTTCACATTTAACTAATGAACGACGACTCGCATCATTAACTTGCATAAGCTACACTAAAGATCTAAATGTTTTAATAAAATATTTAGATGGTATTACACTAGAACAACTGCAACCATCTCAAGTACGTCATTTTGTCGCTCAGCTTCACAGTAAAGGATTGTCCGGCAGAAGTTTAGCTAGAGCACTATCTGCCTGGCGTGGTTTCTACAAATACTTAATACGCTACCAAGGATTTAGCAACAATCCTTGTGTTGACATAAATGCCCCAAAATCTATCCAAGCCCTACCACATGCACTTTCTCCAGATGAAACCGCACAACTACTCGCATTTACCAGTAATACAACGTTAACATCTAGAGATCGCGCAATGTTTGAATTATTTTATTCATCCGGTTTACGATTAGCAGAACTTGCAACATTAAAACCTGTAAATATTGACTTCCAAGATGCAACTATTCGTATCAACGGTAAAGGTAACAAAACACGGATTGTTCCTGTTGGTAGTAAAGCAATTTTAGCCTTACAAGATTGGTTAAAACAACGTGAGAAATTAATCAAACCTGGAGAAGATGCTTTATTCCTATCCCAAAGAGGTAGAGCTGTCAGTGCACGAACTATTAGCTATCGATTAAAAATGCGTGCATTACAACAAAAAATTGACCACAATGTTCACCCACATGTTTTACGACACTCTTTTGCTAGCCATATCCTGCAATCTAGCGGTGACTTACGTGCGGTACAGGAAATGCTTGGACATAGCAATATTACAACAACTCAAGTCTATACCCATCTAGATTTTCAGCATTTAGCAGCAGTTTACGATTCCGCACATCCGCGCGCTAAAAAAAAGGCTGATACCTAGATCATGCAGGTGATTACACACTATATGCAGGATCTAAGGAACGCGCATGAAATAACTTGAGCAGCTAGCACAGGATTTATGCTCATATTCAAAGCGTGTAAACAGGCGCATAGCACGGCTATGTAACTGTTTACATAATGCAGAAGATGAACATAAAGACAAAGCTAGATGCTC
>JAJFJL010000142.1 GCA_021774055.1 Nitrosomonas sp.
ACGTTGATAGGTCGGGTGTGGAAGCGTAGTAATACGTTAAGCTAACCGATACTAATTGACCGTGAGGCTTGATCCTATAACTTTAAGAGGTTATAGAGAATTGTTTTGAACTTGATATAATCTAATTTATTACTTCTTCCAAACATAATATAGAGCGTATTATTCTGTATTATAAAAGTTACGCTTGGTGGCCATAGTGCTTTGGACCCACTTCTTCCCATTCCGAACAGAACCGTGAAACGAAGTTACGCCGATGATAGTGTGTTTTCGCATGTGAAAGTAGGACACCGCCAGGCACCTTATAAAAAACCCTTATTCTTATGAATAAGGGTTTTTTTTTGCTCCTAGCTTGAACTAAACTACCATCTCCCGACATTCCGCGTATCAGAACAAAAAAACTACACGGTTAAAAAACGTTATCTAGCTTCTCTTTAACTTCTTTAGCATCGTTTATGTGATTGTCAGCTAATGAAAATGGATGAACATCTTCGGCAATCCCATGCAAGTTATTGTAATAATCTGTTTGCACCTGTTTAGTATCATCAAGCCCTTTTTCATCATTTATACGAGCAATCTCTTTACTGGTTTCAGGTGTCTTGTTTTCTGCGGTTTGTACAGATTCCTTTACCTGCCGTTGTGGCACATCTTCCAATCTTGGCGCCTAATCAGCGATTTGCATCTTGCTGGGCATGAAAAATGTCTGCGCCAGATTTACATTCAAAATTTGAAATAGCCATTTTTAGATATTGCAATGAAAGTAGCTTTGCTGGCTTCTCGTATTTTCTTTGTTATTCTGTTTTTTTATCACTAGCTAATGATATGAGAATATGAAAGATAATTCTATATTTTGTCCCGCCTTAAGTTGGTATCCTATTTTTTTGACATCAAAGGTATAAACTACTTTTGGATTGATATGAAGGATGCCCGGTTTTGCATTATGCTTGTACTTTAGTTTAATCATACGGTACGTATACACAATGCAAAAAATTGGCGCTACAGATTGGCACCAGTACCAATTAATTCTGATGAAACTATTGTATAAGAAAAATCAGCTGGATTTTCTAATACCTGATTACCTACTTCAGCGTGTGGGTACATAAAAATAGGTAATTTGCCCGCAATACTATTACTACCTAAATCAATATCTTCACTATGGTTAAATGTAACCCAATTCATTTCCCAGGAACCAAAAAAATGTTCTCTTAAATTGCTAATTGCAGGATGATCAATTGCAAGAGTATCTTTTCTTATAGCTTTACAAACAAAAGCTGGGTCTACTGGAACCCAACCAAAGCCACTAAGATAAAATTCAGCGCGACTATGATGCGCGTGACTAATATCACCTAACTCACCAATACCATTATGATGCTTAGATTCAGCAACTCGAATACCATTCTGATGACGAACTGGAATACCTGCTGCCCGTGCTAAACCAACAAAAATCGAATTTATATCCGTCGTATTATTGCTAGTCAAATTACCTGACAATAGATGTTCAATTGTGCTATTTGTATTTGTGGCTAATGTGTTGTCATAGCGCACATTATCAATTACCCAGTTATATATTGCTTGCGCTTGTGCCAGTGGTGTTTGAGCATTAGTTAATTTAATAATCGCGAATGCTGTTTCTTGTACTTGGCCATTAGTCGGTATGCTTTTGCTAGGATTAAGGAAAGGTCTTATATCTGCAGGTATTGTTGTTTTATTACTGGCTTGGTGATCACGTAAATCAACAAAGTAATCAGATGTTTTAACAATACTATTTACGGTTACACTTTTTTCTCCAATTTCATGCCATTCAGCTGTAAATACTGGAAAAGATGAGTTGCCAATAGTACTAAACTCAGCTTTTGTTGCGTTACCATTCCATAAACTACCTTGAGTAAACTGATATTCAGTATCATTTGTATTTGGTAATGGGAGCCATAATCGAACATTTTTTTCAATACTTGGCAATGTAACTTGATAAGTAAGTCGATAACTATTCCATTTTCGTACCGGTGTAGCCAACGCTGTTGAGACAATTGGGTTAATTGGAAATACCAGTGCACCAGCACCAACAAATTTGATAAAATCTCTACGCTTCAAGTCTACCTCCTAATAATTAAGGAACATGTGAGTTTATCCTATCATCTGTTCAAGTCAATATAGGTTTAATTCATAATAATATGTCATCAATAGATTTATTGCCCGCGGTTCGTGTAGAAACAGGAGATCATCCAACACATACGATACTTTGGATGCATGGCCTTGGTGCCGATGGAAATGATTTTGTACCTATTGTAAAACAACTAAAACTGCCACCTGATATCCATATCCGCTTTATATTTCCTCATGCTCCGACACAAGCAATAACTATCAACAATGGTTTTGTAATGCGTGCCTGGTATGACATTTATGATCTTAATCATAATGGCAAAGAAGATGAAGCCGGTATAAAAAGCTCACAACTAGCCATCAATAGCTTGATTGCAGAAGAAGTTAAGCATGGGATTAAAATAGAAAATATTGTGCTTGCTGGTTTCTCACAGGGTGGTGCAATAGCATTACAAACAGGTTTACAGCAAGCAGAGAATTTAGCCGGTATTCTGGCACTCTCATGTTATTTACCTTTGGCAGCAGAATGGGTGACGGGTACCAATAAATTCAATTCAAAAATACCTATACTAATGCTACATGGTCACAATGACTCAGTTATTCCAATTACGCTAGCAGAGAAATCAAAAGACCAATTATGCACGCTTGGCTGTGATGTTGAATGGCATGCCTATGAAATGGAACATTCAGTTTGTGATGAAGAAATTATAGCTATTGGTAATTGGTTAAAGCGTGTTCTCAGATAAAACCTAGATCCTGCAAGTTATCATACACAATTTGTTACACACTATATGCATGATCACTTGCAGGGTCTAGGTAAAAAATTTTTAAAGTACTCATTATGAAACTTGCCACATGGAATGTAAATTCTCTTAAAGTTCGTCTGCAACAAGTCACTGATTGGTTAGAACTCAATCAACCTGATGTGTTATGTTTACAAGAAACCAAATTGCAGGATCAAAATTTTCCAATTGATGCGATAACATCAATTGGTTATCAAGCAGTCTATATAGGGCAGAAAACTTACAATGGTGTTGCTTTACTTAGTAAACAAACCGGTAATGATGTTGTAACTGCAATACCTAAATTAGAAGATATACAAAAACGTGTAATTGCCGCAACTTACGCAGATGTTAGGGTTATTTGTGTTTATATTCCGAATGGAAGTGAAGTAGGCTCAGAAAAATATCAATATAAATTAAATTGGCTGGCAGCACTTCAGCAATGGTTGCAGATAGAATTAATTAAATATCCGAAATTAGCACTACTAGGTGATTTTAATATCGCCCCAGAAGATCGTGATGTATACGACCCAGAGACATGGCAAGGTAAGATATTATGTAGCCAAGCAGAGCGTGATGCATTTAATTCAATGATAGAGATGGGTTTTGTTGACAGTTTTCGGTTGTTTAATGAACAGAAGAAAATTTACACTTGGTGGGATTATCGGATGATGGCATTTCGTCGTAATCGTGGATTACGAATAGATCATATTTTATTAAGTGAGAAGCTTTCTCAATCTTGTGTGGAATGTACTATAGATAGAGATATGCGAAAACATGAGCGACCCTCGGACCATGCTCCGGTAGTGGTGGAATTATCTGATTAAGGGATGTGCATGAAATAAATTCTGCGCTAGTTGCCTAATTTGTTTCGTGCACGTTCCTAAGGTGATGCTTCCAGTCTATATCGTAAAGCATCCAAGTTTTCTTCACTCCTGAGTACCTCACTTTTCAATCTTTCTGAGCGACGGTTATTAAAATATCCTTGTTGGTTTCTTTCAATATCTAAAATATCAAGGCTATCATCGTTATATTCATTTTTCAGTTGCTCAAGATAATTAGTTTCTTCAGCAATTTCTTTTTCAATGGCATCAGACTCAGCTTTGTTTCTGATTGATTCCATTCTTCTCTGCATTTTTGAATTAACTGCGCTCGTATCAATAGCAGGCACTACGGTTATTGATGGTAATTCAACTTTTTTTGCATCTTCTGAATGAATGTTGCTATAGCTAACATTTCCTTGTGAATCTACTTGTTTGTAAATACCTGGTTGTGCAACACATAAGGTAGAAAATAAAACTAAAAATATGGTTGAGATAGTTTTCATAAATTACAATCCATCACTTAAGTCCAGAAAGTTCTTTTTTTAATGCAGCAATGTTTCTTGTATGTAATAGTACTTGACGCTGAATCCATTTTATTTCTTGCTTATATTCAGTTGCTTCATGTGCAGACTGAATTACATTAAGATTATTTCGTGCTTGACCCTGTTTTTGCTTAAAATCCGCCAACAGCTTAGTTTCTAATGCCAGTTCATTTTCCAGAATTTGACGGCGTTTTATATCTCGTTTCTTTTGTGTGTTACTACTTACAGTAGATATACCTTTATTTGATCTTATTCTAGAAGAGTTAGGGGGAGCAGCATCAATTTGAAGTCTATCTGCTCCTTTTGTCGGTTTATTAGCATAAGTAATACGCCCATCACTATCAACATGTCGATATATTTCACTACGCGCATTAGCAACAGAAGTCATTAACCAGGTAGTTAATACCACCATAAGAATTAAAGTTTTTTCCATAGGTAAACTCGAACCTAGATCCTGCAAGTAATTACGCATATTTTGCACAACAAATTGTTACACACCATATGCATGACCACTTGCAGAATCTAGGTTAGATTACAAACTATAATACATATCAAATTCAACCGGATGTGTGGTTGATTGTAACAGGGTAACTTCTTCCATTTTAAGTTGTATATAAGCATCAATCATATCGTTAGTAAATACACCCCCACGAATTAAAAAATCACGATCTTTATCTAAGTTTATCAGTGCTTCATTAAGTGAAGTGCATGAATTAGGAACCTTAGCGGCTTCTTCAGGTGGTAAATCATAAAGATTTTTATCCATAGGGTCACCAGGATGAATTTTGTTCTGTATACCATCCAATCCTGCCATCATTAACGCAGTAAAAGCTAGATACGGGTTAGCCATAGGATCAGGAAAGCGAACTTCAACCCGTCTTCCTTTAGTATTATTACTATGTGGAATACGTACCGCAGCCGAACGATTACTAGCCGAGTAGGCAAGATTCACCGGTGCTTCAAAACCAGCTACCAATCGTTTGTAGGAATTAGTGCTTGGGTTAGTGATCGCATTTAACGCTTTGGCATGTTTAATAATGCCACCAATATAAAATAATGCAGTTTCAGATAAGCCGGCATAACCATTGCCAGAAAAAAGATTTTTACCATCTTTCCAAATTGATTGGTGTACATGCATACCAGAACCATTATCTCCTACAATCGGCTTAGGCATAAAAGTTGCTGTTTTGCCATATGAATGGGCTACATTATGGATGATATATTTAAGTAATTGATTCCAATCTGCGCGTTTTACCAAACTGTTATATACCGTGCCAATCTCACATTGACCAGCGGTAGCAACTTCATGATGATGTACTTCTACACCAATCCCCATTTCTTCTAAAGTAAGACACATTGCTGAACGAATATCATGCAAAGAGTCAACAGGAGGGACTGGAAAATAGCCACCTTTCACCGCAGGACGGTGACCAATGTTGCCACTATCATATTTCATAGACGAGCTCCAGGCTGCTTCTTCTGATTCTATTTTTACCGAGCAACCAGACATATCTGTATGCCAACGTACTGAATCAAAAATAAAGAATTCAAGCTCTGGACCAAAATAGGCAATATCACCAATCCCGGTTGATTTAAGATAAACCTCCCCTCGTTTCGCTAATGAACGTGGATCACGGCTATAACCTTTGCCATCAGAAGGCTCAATTACATCACAAGAAATTAGTAATGTTGCATCATCCATAAATGGATCCATATTTGCTGTATCTGGATCTGGTTTTAGCAACATATCAGAAGCTTGGATACCTTTCCAACCAGCAATAGAGGAACCATCAAATGGGTGGCCATCCTCAAATTTGTCCTCATCAAAAGTATGGGCTGGGACGGTTACATGCTGTTCTTTACCATTAGTATCAGTAAAGCGCATATCAATAAATTTAACTTCATTGTCTTGAATCATTTTCAAAACATCAGCGACAACCATTTACTTTCTCCGGGGTAATATTGTAAATTTTATACATTTAATAGTGACTCTCATGTCATGAAAGGCATGAAAAAAATATGTAGGTTGGGTAGAGCTAGTAGCTAAACCCAACACTTCCGTAATGCTGGATTTAGCTATTCGCTCTACCTAGTACCTTGCACGCTAAATAACCAGGAAAATCTGCGGCATAAATTGCCGATAACTGCGTTGAAGAAACTTGACGTATGCTCAATATGCCTGCGCTTCTTCGCCTTGTTCTCAACAATTTTTGCATTTCCCATATTTTCCAGGTTATTTAGCGTACAAGGTACTAGCCTACGTTATCGTTCTTTTTATTGAAAATAAGTATAAATAATCTTTGAGCTTCACACCAGCACACGCTGAATACGTTCTAATGCAGCTTCTAAATTCTCCATAGAAGTTGCAAATGACAACCTAACATAGCCCTCACAACCAAATGCTGAGCCTGGCACTACGGCAACACCAGCTTGCTCCAATAAATATTCACTAAAAGCAATATCTGTTGGCTCAGTTAGCTTTTTCCTATCATACAAATTAGCAATAGCTTGCCGACAATCAGCAAAAGTATAAAATGCGCCATCTGACAATAAGCAACTAATTCCATGGAATGTATTTAGTTGTTCTGTGACAAAATGATTGCGTGTTTTAAACGCGGCTAGCATTGGTTGAATACAAGACTGATCACCAGTAAGCGCAGCTTCTGCAGCAGCTTGCGAAATAGATGCAGGATTAGAAGTACTCTGCGACTGAATATTTTCCATCGCAGTAATAATATGCTCTGGGCCACCACAATAACCAATACGCCATCCCGTCATGGCATAGGCTTTAGAGACACCATTAAGCACCATAGTTTGTGAATATAACTCAGGACAGGCATTAAGAATATTAACGAATTTATTGCCAGATAACATAATATGTTCATACATATCATCAGTGGCAATAATAATTTCTGGATGGCGCTGCAACACTTCGGCTAATGCTTTAAGCTCTGCTAGGCTATAAACACTTCCCGACGGATTGCTAGGACTGTTAATAACAAACATTTTTGTTCGTGGAGTAATAGCCTTTTCTAACTGTGCAGCTGTAATTTTGAAACTTTGCTTAATATCAGTTTCAATAAATACTGGCTTTCCTTCAGCGATCAATACAATATCAGGATAAGATACCCAATAAGGTGCAGGGATGATTACTTCATCACCTGGGTTAACAATCGCCAGGGCTAAATTAAAAAAGCTTTGTTTACCACCACAAGAAACCAAAACTTGCTTGGGGCTATAGGAAAAATCATTTTCATGCTTAAACTTGGCAACGATAGCTTTTTTTAACCCTGGCGTGCCACCAACAGGGGTATATTTAGTCGCCCCTTTATTGATTGCAGCAATCGCAGCATCTTTTATGTGTTGAGGGGTATCAAAATCAGGTTCTCCCGCACCTAATCCAATAATATCTTTACCTTCAGCTCTAAGTTTTGCAGCACGGGCAGTTACAGCAAGTGTCGGAGATGGCTTGATTGCTCGCACACGGTTTGAAAGTCCCACGGTGAAGTCCTTATGCAGTGTCTACATGTTAAAATATGGTCTAGAAACCTAAATTTTGTAAGCAATCTGATATTTTGCACGACTGCTTGCAGATCCAGGTGAAAAATAACGCAAAAAGATTATACCTGTGATTGTCACCTTCCCCAATAGTCCTTACAAATTACATCAGTCATTTGAACCTGCTGGCGATCAACCCGCCGCAATTACCAAATTAATGGAAGGCTTAAACGATGGTTTAGCATTCCAAACTTTATTAGGTGTCACCGGTTCCGGCAAAACATTTACCATGGCTAATGTCATTGCCAAACTTGGTCGACCAGCTATTATTATGGCACCAAATAAAACTCTAGCTGCACAGCTATATGCTGAAATGCGAGATTTCTTTCCTGAAAACGCGGTTGAATATTTTGTTTCTTACTATGATTATTTTCAACCAGAGGCTTATGTTCCTTCGCGCGATCTTTTTATTGAAAAAGACTCTAGTATTAATGCACATATAGAACAAATGCGTTTATCGGCAACCAAATCATTACTGGAACGAGATGATGCCATTATTGTAGCCACAGTTTCATGCATCTACGGAATTGGTGACCCGGTAGATTATCATGGCATGATCCTACATTTACGCATTCATGAAAAAATTACCCAGCGTGAAGCTATTAAACGCCTGATTGAAATGCAGTATGAACGTAACGAGATTGAATTTAGCCGTGGAACTTTTCGAGTAAGAGGAGATATTTTAGATATTTTTCCTGCGGAAAGCTCGGAAACTGCGGTTCGTGTTTCATTGTTTGATGATGAAGTAGAAAGTATATCTTTATTTGACCCGTTAACCGGCCATGTCTTACAAAAAGTATCCCGCTACACTATTTATCCATCTAGCCATTATGTAACCCCTAGAAGCACCACCTTACGAGCAATTGAAACTATTAAAACTGAATTAAGTGAGCGCCTAGAATTTTATCATCAGCACAGTAAACTAGTTGAAGTGCAACGTATTGAACAACGTACACGTTTTGATTTAGAAATGCTAAACGAATTAGGTTTCTGCAAAGGAATTGAAAATTATTCCCGCCATCTTTCAGGAAAAAACCCTGGTGAGCCACCACCAACATTAATTGACTATCTGCCACGTCAATCATTAATGGTAATTGATGAAAGTCATGTAACTGTACCTCAGGTGGGGGGAATGTATAAAGGGGATCGTTCACGTAAAGAAAATTTAGTAAATTATGGTTTTCGTTTACCTTCTGCATTAGATAATCGGCCACTCAAATTTGATGAATTTGAAAAAATGATGCCACAAACAGTATTTGTATCAGCAACCCCAGCAGACTATGAAAATAAACACAGTGGCCAGGTAGTTGAACAAGTGGTACGTCCCACCGGACTGGTTGATCCCACCATTGAAATACGGCCAGTAGATACTCAGGTTGATGATTTAATGTCAGAGGTTAATCTACGCAGCGCAAAGAACGAACGTGTATTAGTTACAACATTAACTAAACGTATGTCAGAAGACCTAACCGATTACTTCTCTGATCATCATATTAAAGTACGCTATCTTCATTCTGACATTGACACAGTAGAACGTGTAGAAATAATTCGTGACTTACGCTTAGGTAAATTTGATGTATTGATAGGGATTAATCTACTACGTGAAGGGCTAGATATTCCAGAAGTATCTTTAGTTGCTATTTTAGATGCAGATAAAGAAGGATTCTTACGTTCAGAACGTTCCTTAATTCAGACTATGGGAAGGGCGGCTCGTAACCTTAATGGCAAAGCTATTCTGTATGCCAACAAGATTACTAAATCAATGCAACGTGCCATAGATGAAACCGAACGGCGGCGTGAAAAGCAGCTGTTATTTAATCAACAAAATAACATTACCCCACGCAGTGTAAATAAACGAATTAAAGACCTGATTGATGGAGTATATGATATTGAAACTGCGCAACAAGACCTTAAAGTTGCCCAGGAACAAGCACGTTATGATGCCATGAGTGAAGCTAAATTAGCTAAAGAAATAAAACGGGTCGAGAAAAGAATGCTAGCTGCTGCAAAGAATCTTGAATTTGAAGAGGCGACGCAATATCGTGATGAACTTAAGCGGCTTAAAGATAGATTGTTAATAGGTTTTGTTAATCCAAAATTATAAACTACCCTGCTAAATTTATGGCAATGAGGTTATTTCTAGTAGCAAGTACATTAGATGCTCAAGAAATTGATTTCAGTCAAACGGTTATGAACTAAGATTTTGACGTCTAAATACATTTAGTATAAGCTCATACTCATTATAAATGAAACAAGGACTCGTCATGAATTACTCTACTAAGTTTCTGGTAATAGGATTATTTCTAGTAGCCAGTACGTTAGATGCTCAAGAGATTGATTTCAGTCAAACTGATGGATTTGGAATAGGACAAAGTGAAGTTCAAATTAACAATATTCGTGTAGATACTGTTATAGAAAACCCTTTTGATCCGTCGCGTCCAGAGATAGTATCATCAGTATTTAACGTTCCATTTGTTTTTGACCCAACAACATTACATTTAGTACCGAATTTAAATGTGGCAGTAGTAGGAGGTGATGATGGTGCTTGTACAAGTGCTACTTTGAATGTCTCAAATGCTTTCACTGGTGATCCTATCGTAGGAGCCAGTGTTGCAACAGGTGGTCAAACTGTTGTATCTGATTCAGCGGGCACAGCTACTTTACTTAATCTTTCCGCAGGCCCTCATTCTGTTTCAGTCGCGTCACAACAATTTGATTTTCTAGAACAAACAATTACCATACTTTGTGAGGAAGAAAACTCTTTTGGATTGGCTCTTAATCCTATAAGTGGTTCTATCGGTGGTTTAGTAACGGGTGAATTTAGAATTGTTCTATCATGGGGAGAGAGCCCTTCAGATCTTGATTCGCATTTAACCGGACCTGACTCATCTGGAGGAGATTCTAGATTCCATGTTTTTTTTGCTGAGCCTGGAACAGATATTGCTAATTTAGATGTTGATGATATTGATTCATTTGGACCAGAAACAATAACTGTTTCACCAGAAGGAGGATCCTCAATATTACGACCTGGTTTATACCGTTATTCTGTTCATCATTTCTTTGGAGATAGAACAATATCTACATCCTCTGCTACGGTGAAATTAATATCTGCAGATGGTTCAATTGATAGAACGTTTACACCACCGTCAGGTGCAACTGGTGAAGATGATGTTTGGACTGTTTTTGAACTACAGGTTGATAACTCAGGAGCTACAACAATTTTCCCAATAGATACCTTCACAAATACAGATGCGGGTAGTGTTCGTAGTGTATCCATTCCTACAAGCACAGGATTTGGTTCTGTAGAAAACGGGGTGGATTGGGCGAATTTACCTGGCAAATAAGCTTCTAGCCTAAATCATTATCACTACCTACTACTTTCGGTAGACTGTAATGATTTAAATCTAATACCTAGATGCTATGAATGATCATACATATAATGTGCAATAAATTGTTTTATAAAGTGAATTTTATTCCGTGGAGAATACTTGTTGGTATTATCAAGAAATAGAATTTACTATATGGAGCAATCTGTTGTGCAGAATCTGGGGAATAGTCCGGATTTGGCAAATGAAACAACAAATCCACCTGGTTCCTCTTTTAAAAAGGGGAGTTAGGCGGAATTCATGGTTACCTGTTAACAGTCAAACTATTTTGCCGCAAGTTAATAGCCTAAACACACAATAGTTAATTATATTTGTAATGCTAACATTATGATTCATAATATAAAGTTCATTATATTTCTTCTTGGTTTTGTCTTTACAAGCCAATCCTTAGCTGAAAATACTTTAGAAGCTGTAAATACTTATCAACTAGCGTTAACCTATGACAAATGTTTATCAAATAAACATAAAGCTGATTGTCCCGATAAGAAAATATCTTCCGATAAGGTCGTTGAGCTAATAAAAAAATCAGCTTCTATGGAATATGCAGAAGCACAGTATACATTGGGCTGGATGTATGTCTATGGACATAGAGTTACTAAAAATACTAAGGAAGCAGCTAGGCTTATAACAAAAGCTGCGAATAACAATCTCCCTAAAGCACAACATTTTCTAAGTTATATGGCATCAAATGGAATCGGCATGCCAGAAGATAAGGATTTAGCACTTAAGTGGATGCTGATCGCTTCAAAGAATGGTGATAAAAATTCACAAGAAATACTTAATAAATTATCCCAACCCAAATAAGGCATCGTAAAAAATAAAATTATTACATTATGTTATCGTTAGTTACCTTCTTATACAGCCAACACCTGGCTTTAGTACGGAGGTTTTCTTAGATAACTCGAGTAATAACAAGGCAAGTTTAAAACATAATCTAATAGAAATTTATGCAAGTACCGGGTATCGTCAAGATAATTTAGACTGGTCGATTGCAGCTAGCGATGGTTCACCTAATGTTCAATCGGAATTAATTTGGAAAAAGATTAACAGCCATACGGTCAATATTGGAGCCACTATTCATACGCCATCATCTTGGGTTATTAGCTTAGATTCTGTTTATGGCCGTATCTTTAATGGCACAAATCAGGATTCTGATTTCAAAGGAGACAATAGAACCTCAATATTCCTACAATCAAATAATGGTGCTGATGAAGGCAGTGTTTACGAAATAACAGGATCTATTGGATATGAACAGTTACGGAACATAAATAAAAACAATTACCCTATAATGATTGGATTAAGACCGCAATTAGGCGTGAGCTATCATGCTCAAAATCTAAAAATTGTTGATGGTTTACAAACCATACCGACATTGCAACTCATACCAGAGCTTGACTCAAGCTATCGTACTGAATGGTTCGGACCATGGGTCGGACTTAACGGTACTTTGCTATTTAATCATCAATCAAAATTAGAAGTTGGTATTGAGTATCATTACACCTTTTATAATGCAACCGCGAATTGGAATGCCCGCCCTGATTTTATGCATCCAAAAAGTTTTACTCATCAAGCTGAAGGAGGAGGTATTGTTTATCGTATTAAGAACCAGATAAAACTATCCAAGGTACTGAAGCTAAACTTATCATTAAACTATAAAGATTGGCGAGCCAATAAAAAAGGAATTGATAAAGTTTTTTTTTCTACTGGGTCGTCAAAAGAAACTAAATTAAACTCAGTAAACTGGTCTTCGTTAGGAATTAATGTTGGCTTTAATTACAGTTTTTAATGTGTAGATACTCTCTTAAAACAGACAATACACACTCTCCACCGCTAGATGTTCAAGTTTTTTGTAACAAGTTAATTAAACACATTGTTTTATGCCTAAAACATTCCTCTAATTCCAGCTACAATCGCACGTCCAGGTAGAGGTGCGGTATTTTAATATCGCTATCGAGTAAGTTTTTACCTTGCACAAAGAAGGTGTAATGAGTTGACCGGCCGCCTTTCACATTAAAAGCGATTTCCGCATTCATCAATGTGTAACCTTGTGTTTCTGATTCCAATCTTGCAACACGGTTTTGACGAGCAATGCGTGTAACGCTAAAGTTTGATATCCATGGTCCCCATTGGTGATCCAATTCCAGCCCAAAACGCTGTGGCGTGAGTCGTGGAATATTGCCATTGTTATTGATCTTGCCCGATATCAGTAAATAGGCGTAAATTGAGCGTGTCGGGTAGTAATGCAATAATGGCTTCGGCTTCTGCACCATAGAACTTCGCACCAGTTTGCGCAAAGTTTTGTACCAAAAAAGATCCGTTGGCATTCAATATACCTTCATCATTCACTCGGTCAGCTAAGCCATCACCATTGCTGTCATTGCTACGCTGAAAAACATAGTCATTTATTTGGTTATAAAACAAATTAACCTTGCCTTGGATAACGCCAGTTGTCTTGTGCAGCGCAAGATCAAAGTTATTCGATGTTTCCTTGGTTAACGCTTCATTACCAGTGTCAAAAGTATTGGTTGCCAGATGGAGGCCACTGGCATACAGCGCAAGCGTTGTGGGCGCACGCTGTCCGCGTGTGGCGGTTAAATCCAATTTGTAGCCATCAGTAAATTCCCATGCACCGCCGGTAGATACACTGTAGAGATTAAAATCCCGTGATCGCAGGATAGTACCTTGGGGGTTTTGTTGCGCACGTTCGATACGCCCACCGATTTCAAATTGCCAACGTTCCCAATGACGTTTTTCGACCATAAACAACCCGACAGTATGCGATTTTGTCGATGGCATAAAGGCTTCCTCGCCAGCAATAGAAAAATCACGATTCTGGAACTGCACGCCCATTATGCCTTGCCAATTTGCGAGTGGGTTGTGTAGCAATTCCACACGACCGTCTAATTCATTATTTTTAAACCGAGTACCGATCTCGCCACTTTCTTCAAGCTCATCATGCTTGTAATCATTGTAATGAAAACGCATTTTGAGTTGCTTGAAACCCTTCAATGGGTCATCCAGTTCACCTGCCAATCCATAGCGAGTTTGTCCCATATCGATCTTCGCGCCTTCCGGTCCGGGAATGCCGTATAAGCTTTCTAAGCGTGAAATCGACGCGCCTAAAAAGCCACGCTCGCCCACATAAGATGTGCCAAAGGATAGGTTATGGGTGTCTGTTGCGCTGTTTTTTACAACACCGCTCTTACTATTCGGATCACTCTTATCCGCCCGACCGGGAATTTTGATATTGCTGGTTTTTCTTTTAAACGCTTCGAGATTCCAGGAGGTCCTGCCCAGACTGCCTGACGCATTAAAAGCGCCACTGCGTTCATTGGTTGCCGAGTTGTAGTGTGACTCAAGATTCCCTTGAGGTTTTTTAAAAATGCGATCAGGAATGCGGTCGGTGATAACTGTCAATGGCCAAAACAATTGAGCCAGTTTTGGCCATTAGTTTTGAGCCACTTTTCCAGTAAAATTGTTAGTTATTAAGTTTAGATTTCAGCCTATAGCTTTCACCTCCGAGCATAAAAATGTGTGAATGATGTATTAGTCTGTCCACAATCGGAACAGCTACATTGTTGTCGAAAAAGAATTCTCCCCAATTAGTAAATTCTTTGTTGGTTGTCAGGATAACTGAACGGTATTCATACATTGCATTAATCATAGGACTTACGCATTGACAGAGTGTTTATAATATGAAGGACAATATATCGAAAAAGTTGACTTAAACTAAATGAGAAAAATAACCAGAGTATCAACAGCCCGCTGTACTATAGCAATGTATATTAGTTTTCTTTTAAGCG
>JAJFJL010000143.1 GCA_021774055.1 Nitrosomonas sp.
CTGGCAGAATATACTACGATCTACTAAGGTAAATTTGATACGTTCATCAAAGTTCCCTATGTATATCCGTATTCTTACGATCGGTCGTCGATGTGCCTCACCTTAGTGTTCTATGATACCAACATAGCCACGGACTCGCCGTGTTAATTCAATTTTTTTGTTGGTTTGTGGATGGTTAATGTGAAATTTCACATAAGGTTTGCCGTCACGCTCAAACTCTACTAGGTCCATTGCGTTCAGCGAGGAAGTTTGCGCGCCGGTGTCAATTCGTGCGCTAAATTGCATTCCAGGGGGGTCAAGATAAACATTCTCTAATTCCCCTAGTACAGTTTGTTCTGATTTCTTGGTGTTAGAGTCCTGGTTAGTTGTTTTGTTGTTAGGTGCTGGTGTTACTCTTGCTCTTGCTCTTGCTCTTGCTGCACTTCTTTGTTTACTCAGAATTAATTCATCTTTATATAATTCAAGTTGTTTTTTTTCTTTTAGTAATTCTGCCAGTAAGTTTACTAATTCGGTTTCTCTGGCGCTGATAGCTTCTTCACGGCTGGTTAATGTATGCTCACGTGCAGCATATGCAGCAATTTCTTGTTGCATGCTTTGGTTCTGGTGTTGTAAGTTTAAGAAATCATCTGATTGATTGTCTATCGTATTACAACTTGATAATGTAATTAGAGAAATCATTAGGATTAGAATATAAGAATAGGGGTAACGGCACGTAATGTGGGGTATATATTTCACTATAAAAATCCAATGATTGTTCTAAAGATAGGGGCGACAGCGGAAGATGCCGATACTACTAGTTTTATTTTTCTAAACAGCTAAAGTCTAACAGATTCTTTATGGATTACCTTGCTTCTATGTTCTAGAACCCAAAAATAACTCGTGTTGCGGCATGTGGAAAATTTTCATGGTGGGCTCTTTTCATGCCGAACCCAAGTTGGATTTTTACATGTTTAGCTGCCTGAATATGTAGTTGTGGCATTACTAGCAGATTATTTGGTCTATGGGGGCGTGATTCCCAGTTGACTTCTAGTCCTAGTATTAAGTTTTTTGAGAAGGTGTAAAAAAGATTGCCATTTACTAACCCTTCAGAATGGCCTTCTGAGCGAACATCAGTAAGGCGAATGCCAGTCATATTTAGGGTGCTCCATCTTTCATTAAATTGATAGCCAAAAATATATAACAGGTCATTTTCAAATTCTTTGGTATCTTTTATATATTCTGCAATATATTGCCAGCCATGAATAAACTTACTAGTATTAAGAAATTCTAAAGTACCTTGTAAGGCAATTTTATAAGCATGTAATGAAGTATTTTCCATTGGAAACTCAACTTCAATACCATAACCATCTGCATAAGCATATTCAAATTCAGGGTTAGTTAGTACATGGTCTTCCTCAAAGTCATATTGCCCCATGCTATTAAATTCATATTCACCTTTGTGGGCACCTAGTGGTAAAACTAGATCAAATACCATAGGTTCGGGGAGGCGGGGAGAGTTGCTAAATCGGTTTGAAGCGTGACTTATATTTGGTGTAGCGATTAGCAGAAGCAGAAATACTAGTGCGATTTGTTTTTTCATGTTGTAATTTATTTTGTTACCAATTAAAGCTATTTAGAAGTGTGATGTAAGACTGTTGATTGTATTGGTATTCTATTGGATTTATTTGTTCTTTGGCAGATAAAGATCAGTAATTGTTCCTTCTGCAATTTCAGCTGCAAAAAGTACTGTTTCAGATAATGTCGGATGTGGATGGATAGTTAGACTAATGTCTTCCATATCAGCGCCCATCTCAAGTGCGAGGACAGTTTCGGCAATTAGTTCCCCGGCGTTAATGCCAACAATCCCAGCGCCTAGAATACGTCGTGTTTTTTTATCTAGAATTAACTTTGTCATGCCTTCTTCACGTGCCATTGAAATAGCCCGACCACTGGCTGCCCAAGGGAAACTGGCTTTTTCGTAATCAATGCCTTGTGTAATTGCTTCATTCTCAGTTAGGCCCATCCAAGCAATTTCTGGGTCGGTATAGGCGACTGATGGAATGGTGCGGGCATCGAAAACGGCCTTGTGTCCGGCAATAATTTCAGCCGCAAGTTTACCTTCATAGCTAGCTTTATGTGCCAGCATCGGTTCGCCAATGATGTCACCAATCGCAAAAATATGCGAGCAGCTGGTGCGTAGTTGCTGATCGACGGTGATAAAACCAGTTGTATTAATATTAATTCCGGCGTTTTCAGCATTAATACTATGCCCATTTGGGCGACGACCAACTGCCATTAAAATTTGATCATAGGTTTGAGGCTTTGGTGCTTTATTGCCTTCAAAAGTTACTTCTAAGCCAGATTTTTTAGCTTTAATTTGACTAACTTTAGTTTGTAGATAAATCTCTTCATAGCGTTTTTGTAGTCGTCGATGTAGTGGTCTGACCAGGTCAGCATCAGCACCAGGGATAAGTTGATCCATTAATTCAACAATACTAATTTTGCAACCTAGTGCGGCATAAACAGTTGCCATTTCTAAGCCGATAATGCCACCGCCAACAATCAACATATGTTTAGGAATAGACTCTAGTTTTAATGCGCCAGTAGAATCAATAATTCGTGGGTCATCATAAGGAAAACCTGGGATACGTGCTACGCTTGAACCTGCTGCAATAATACAATTGTCAAACGAAATAGTTTTAGTGCCATCAGGTGTTTCTACTTGCATTAAGTTGGGAGTGGTGAATTTGCCGGTTCCATTAATAATATCTATTTTACGTTGTTTAGCTAATGCTTTTAGCCCTTTGGTGAGTTTGTTGACGACTGATTCTTTCCAACCGCGTAATTTATCAATAGAAATTTTTGGTTTGTCGAAGATTACTCCATGGCTTGCTATATCGCCGGCTTCAGTGATAGTTTTGGCAACATGCAGTAACGCCTTAGAAGGAATGCAGCCAACATTTAAGCAAACACCACCTAGGGCAGGGTAGCGCTCAACTAAAATAACTTTCTTTCCTAAGTCTGCGGCACGAAATGCAGCGGTATATCCTCCTGGTCCGGCACCTAGCACCACTAGTTCTGCATGGATATCTCCTGGCGTAAGGTTAGTGTTGGTAGCAATGGTTGCTAAATCATCTGCTGTTGGTGTGTTGCTTTGAGTAGAGGAGGCGGACTCCTGTGCGGTGGTTGTTATTGCTAAGCGAGCAACCAGCGATCCTTGAGAAACTTTATCACCGACGTTAACTTTAATTTGCTTAATTATGCCAGCATAAGGAGCCGGAATCTCCACGGAAGCTTTGTCTGTTTCCAGTGCTATCAGTGGCGCTTCTTTTTCTACGTAATCACCAGGTCTAACTAGTATTTCAATCACCGTAATATCTTTAAAATCCCCGACATCTGGGATTGTTATGTCAATAACTTGCGTCATAATTTGCCTTCAGATTTATTGTCGTATTTGTCCGTCACCTAGTACTACATATTTTTGACTAGTGAGTCCTTCTAGACCGACTGGGCCACGAGCATGAATTTTATCTGTTGAAATGCCTATTTCAGCGCCCAGGCCATATTCAAAACCATCAGCAAAGCGGGTTGAAGTGTTGATCATTACAGAGCTAGCGTCTACTTCACGTAAGAATCGGCGTGCTTGGGTGTAGTCTTCAGTCACAATTGCATCCGTGTGTTGTGAACCATATCTAGCAATATGTTCTAATGCTTGCTCAAAATCATTGACAATACGTATGCTTAAAATAGGGGCTAAATATTCAGTCTCCCAGTCTTCCTCGCTAGCTGCTTTGATTGTAGCGACGATTGCGCGGGCAGCTGGGTCGCCACGCAGTTCGACACCATTAAGATAGTAGATTTCAGTTAATTCAGGAAGAATCTTTGCTGCAATGTCTTTGTGTATTAGTAATGTTTCCATAGTGTTGCAAGTGCCATAGCGTTGGCATTTTGCATTTTCTGCAATACGTAATGCTTTGTCGATGTTTGCCTGTTTATCAATATAAACATGACACACCCCATGTAAATGTTTAATTACTGGAACCCTGGCCTCATTGGAGATACGCTCGATTAGTCCTTTACCACCTCGTGGAACGATTACATCGACAAAATCTTGCATAGTAATTAGCTCGCCGACTGCAGCTCGATCGGTGGTTTCTATGACCTGTACGGCAGACTCTGGTAAACCAGCGTGGTTAAGTCCTTCCTTTACGCATGCGGCAATAGCTTTATTCGCATGAATCGCTTCAGATCCGCCTCGTAATATAGCTGCATTTCCTGCCTTCAAACAAAGTCCGGCAGCATCTGCAGTCACATTAGGGCGTGCTTCATAGATAATGCCTATCACACCCAAAGGAACCCGCATTTTTCCTACTTGTATCCCAGATGGTCGATAATTTAATCCACTGATTTCACCAATAGGATCAGCTAATGCCGCAATTTGCAGTAAACCTTCTGCCATGCTGTCTACCCCCTTGGCGGTAAGTGTTAGACGATCAATTAAAGCTGCTTCTAGCCCCTTGGTACGTGCGTGTTCTAAGTCCTGTGCGTTGGCGGCTAATAATATTTGTTTGTTTCGTTTGATGGCAGCAGCCATTGTAGCTAGCGCTTGATTTTTTGCTGCAGTTTCTGCTTTGGCAATTAAGCGTGAGGCCGCACGTGCCTGTTGGCCGACTAACTGCATGTAATTTTTAATATCTGTAATTTCCATGTTAAAGCTCCAGTTTCATAATTGGTAATTGCATGGCTGTGAGTGAATAATGACAGCAGTCGAATAGCATGATATTACGAAGAAATCAATTGGTTTGAGGGGAGGGGTGATTAAGTGATGCGAAGTTTGGCACAGATAGTGCGTGGATTCAAGGTGGAAGCGATGAGCATTGTGTAAGTCATTTGTTAAATAAACTGATTCATTAATACTATCCACAATTTCTGTGGATAACTTTGTGGTTAACTTGTAGATTACGGTATTAACTTGACCATTTGTAACACTTTTTTCTAACTTGATTAACTTTTGTGCTTTTTGATTATACTTTTAAAACAATTGGTTGCGTGTAATGTAAGTGTTTTCCTGTGTTTGCGGTTGAGTTGTGTAGATGTTTGCTATAAATTGTGGGTTATTACAGTATGTCAAGTTATTTATTGATTAATATTATTGTTAAATCCTATCCACAATTCCTGTGGATAACTTTGTGGTTAACTTGTAGATTACGGTGTTAACTTTACTATTTATAACACTTTTTTCTAACTTGATTAATTTTTGTGCTTTTTGATTGTACTTTTAAAACAATTGGTTGCGTGTAATGTAAGTGTTTTCCTGTGTTTGCGGTTGGGTTGTGTAGGTGTTTACTCTAAATTGTGGGTTATTACAGTATGTCAAGTTATTTATTGGTTAATTTTATTGTTAAATCCTATCCACAATTTCTGTGGATAACTTTGTGGTTAACTTGTAGATTACGGTATTAACTTGACCATTTGTAACACTTTTTTCTAACTTGATTAACTTTTGT
>JAJFJL010000144.1 GCA_021774055.1 Nitrosomonas sp.
CAGGAGCATGGGAACGAGAACAACATCCTCTATCACCAGGATTTGACCAGCAAAATACTTTGTTTTCAAATTATTACGCGCGCTATGTTTTGTTAGGATATTTTTTACCAAATACACTTATCATCAAGCTGACCCAGCGCCAAATATTGTAATGGTATTACACCCTAATCGTCCCTTAGTGTGGTCTACGCTATGCAACTCGTAGAGCCTTAAGTAAAGGTAATTGCTCTGATGAAAAAGTTTCTGCTTGCTTAATAAGTTCTTTTAAATTTTCTTCTTCCGTTTCTAGTGTCTTGCCTTCTTTTATCAGCCTTTGATTCTGGCTCACGAGTACTTGCCAAACATATTCCGCCCATTCCTGTGGCAACTTCTTACCTGCTTTTCGAGAACGTAGAAATAATTGCTGAAAACGACCAACAGCTACACCTGCACCTATCACTGGACTCGCAAGTGCCTGGATATCACCACAAAATTCAGAACAGTCACAGATGTAAGAATTTAAAGAATCACAATGTTTTTGCACCTGCCTAGCAGCAGCATCACTTTGACATGGCGCTGCAGCGCCCATTCCCACCAAGACAACCAATGCCTGTAGTAGCATCCTATACTCAATTTTTGGCAGCGATAGCATAATATTTTTTAATGATTTTGGTGAATAGTTATCATCAGACAGTACCGCCATCAATGGTTTATAAATTGCCTCCTGTAAAGAAATTTTACCAAGGACTCCAGTAATGCTTAATGAAACCTTATCAACATGCTGCAACAATACGAAACTAGTCAGCAGTAATTTTTTACGTTGCTCAACAGGATTCAAACTAACCGCACCACGCAAATAAAGATCTTTACGGAATTGTTGATTAACAAAATAATCTCGGGTCTGTTCACGTAAAATTGAATGATCTATTTGATTTAAAAAATCAGCACCATCTGCACTAATATTAACGGCATTAACGTTATCAAGAGGAACTGCCGTCGCAACATAATCAAGTTTAGCCGGCGCTAACGCATCGACAACATCACTAAAATACATGCAGTTCCATTCACGATTGAAATACTCATGTGCTAAATAATTACGATCTTGCTTCATCATACCGTCAAGACGCCCGTCCAAGTTACCTACAGCCTTGGCGTATAACGGGTTAGCAGCCAATAATTTTTTAGTAAACATAAGCGCAGATTCCACACGCTGATTAACGCCACTCTGTGATGCTACGTAGCGATCATGTAATGCAAATAGCTGTCGCAATGGATAAGCAGGTGACCAACCTGGAAAACAGTTATAACTAACATAAAATATACCACCAGGCTTCAAATAGCGACGTGCAAATTCAGCAATATACTTATGATTTTCAAGGCTTACCCAAGTCCATATACCATGTAAACTAATGCTATCAAATTGAGGCAAATCACTACGTTCAAGTAGTTGCTCGAAACTATCATCATATAACTGCGCCCCACTTCCAGCGGCGACTGCCAATTTGTTCGCATGTGCCGAGTGAGACGGGTTAAAGTCTGTAGCTATATACGCCCCAGGATTAGCCGCTGCGTGAATATTAACAGAAACACCCTGACCAAATCCCAACTCACAATGTTGCGCATCAGCTGTTACATTAGTCTCATAACCTCTTACCAAGAGACAAAACCGCTGAAAAACCGGACTGATTTCACGATAATAACCATACGTATAACCTACATCAGTGAAATAACCCTCACTCCACAACTCACTCATTATTTTATTATCCTTATATTACATCAACGCTGAAGCCTAAATCCTGCAAGATCGTGCATATAATGTGCATGATCACCTGCTACAAATTATCCAATGTACTGTGATAGTTGGGCACATCAACACAACAAAAAAACGATTGTAACATGACGTAGGGTGATTTAGCGACAGCAAACAGCCATTCACAACCAACCCACACACAATACAAAAAATCCTCATCCAGAGTCATCCGAATGAGGTTTTGCGTTACATATAGTAATGGTTAATTTCTATCGCGAACCCACCCTACTGTAGTTACAAAACATACCACAAATATGTTTCATTTTAAAAAGATACAACACCTTTATTTGCTTCCATTCAATATGAGATAAGACCCTAAATTGTATTTCCATCTTCGTAGTCTGGATGAAACACGGCGAAACCCAGGGTCAATTTATTCAAGCTACTCGATCTCTGCATCGCAACCCAGGATTCCGCAAGCTCCATCTAGGCTACCTACTAAAGTTAAAAATCAAACTGGCCGACCCCTTGATTTACCTAATCCACTTACTGTCAACAACTCATGATTCTTAACATAAGACAAATTACTAGAAAACTAATAACACCATAAAATAGACCTGACCACAGCCTTCTCTAGCCATCCATCATCGGGCAACTGATGGTAAAAGGACTTTCACCTTCCTAGATTCACGGTCTTGTCGACCGCTCCATGACCCATTGATTTTCTAACAGGCAGTTTCTATATCTGAGTTAAGACTTTAACAATAACATCTTTAAAAAAGATCGCAAGCATCCCAGCAAATATTGCCCATAAAAGCCTATCATGCCTTTTCCCAAGATCTTTAATTTCCAACTTTAACTCATCAAATTGTTTATCAACTTGCTCTAACCTTTTATCAACTTGCTCGAACCGTCTTTGGTTCATCTTTTCAGCTTGCTCAAATTGACTCGACATTTCTTCACGAGTTACCGAATGCTGAACAGCATGCAACAAATACTGCATTAAATCTTTTTGTGTAAAGTTATTCGGATCTAGATCTTCTGACATTTTTGCTTCCAATAAAACAAATGATTTCACATCCTAATACCTAACCCACTTACTGTCAATAACTCATGATTCTTAACATAAGACAAATTACTAGCAAGCTAATAACACCACGAATCTAGACCTGACCGTTCGCAGTAATAATAATAAATCTAGTGGGTTAAAGTCCCATCTAAGGAGTTGTCCGTACGCCTTAGTAGCATGAGGAAGCGGCGTCGTGGCAACACGGGGTCGTGAGTTTCCACACAGC
>JAJFJL010000145.1 GCA_021774055.1 Nitrosomonas sp.
CTAACCCTGAAGCCGCCAGTTCAATTCCATTAATCATATCTAATCCCTCTGTTATTATTAGTTAACGTACACACGTTATAGATAAATTCTCAATAGTGAGTTATCCACATTTCTTTTAACAATTGCTCAGTCATTATTAAATCTATCAAGACATAGATTATAAAATAATGTAAAAGCTGTTTTTATATATTAGCTATCTTTGTGCCAAAGATAGCTATAAACTAAATAAATTGAGATATTTTTCATATCTCACGTAACACCTTTAAATGACAAAACTTACACTGATTTAGATTTCAATTGTAATGGAGGTTGTTAATTAGATTTTCCATACTAATGGAATGTATACGACAATTTTTTCCACATCCTGTAGAAAAATATTACCCTATTAAGAGGTTGGATAGTAGAGGATTGAGATTGGAACTAAATTATCCAATGGCCGTAAGGAACCCCGTGAGCGTAGGTGAACAGCACCTAACTCACGGGGTATTGGAATTAATTCTTACTACCTCACCAGGTTAACCAGTTCCTGCAGGATATCATCCGTTGTTGTGATAGTCCTTGCATTAGCCTGGAAAGCCCTCTGATTAATAATTAAATTTGTGAACTCTTCTGCTATATCCACATTAGAGCCCTCTAAAGCACCACCAACAATCGAACCAAACTTCCCTGAAAGAGCCGTGCTAAGCACAGATGTACCGGAAGCAGCGGTCTGGGCAAAGAGATTATCCCCCTGCTTGGATAAACCATTAGGATTGCTAAAAGCGGCCAATTGTAGCTGGCCTATATTCTTTGTCTGACCATTTGTGAATAACGCGTCAATCGCTCCATTTTGATTTACCGTTGATGACAGAAAGAAACCTGCCTCAAAACCGTCCTGGCTGGTTGTCGCAACGGATGAATTACCGCTGAACTGTGTTAAACCGTTAAATGCATTAGATACGCCCAAGTCTAAATTTACTGTTTGCGTGTTTCCATTAGAAAAAGTTATGGTTAGATTTGGCGTACCGGTAACAGATGAGAATGAACCGTTCTGGTTGAAGCTGATAGTTGAAATTCCATCAACAACAGAACCGTCAGAAGCCTTCATCGTCGGTGTAACATCCCATGCATTTGAACTGGTTTTCTCAAATGCAAGTGTAATCGGATGTGATGTCCCCTGTGTATCAAAGACCGGAATTGTTGTGACATATGACTCTCCAGCTCCAGTAGTACTGACATTAATGGTTGGGAGAGTCGCGGCGCCGGTATTTGTAGAAGCGTCGGAAAGAGACATTAAGAGATTAGACTTACCTGGCGAATCTGACGTCAGTACTAAATTCCCACTTGTATCTAACGAGGCTGTCGCCGTACCAAAGCTAGCCGTTATAAAACTCTGAAGGTCACCTAGTGTAGTACCGTTCTGGTTGGTACCCGCTCCATAAACAAAATCCGTGCTGACATTAGTACCATCAGATTCTGTACCTACGACTTTAATGACATCTCCGGCAACATAAGGTGTTGTCGTCTCATCTAGAGAGTTTATTGCAGTTGTAGTCTTTGCGTTAGCGACTGGGCTAGCGTCATTAGCAGTATCAGTAAAAGCTGCACTAACGGTCAGACTTGTATCAGATGCGATTGCTGTAATAGTTCTTGTTTCTCCAGAAACAGTTACCAGATCACCAACTGCCAATTCTGAATTAAATGCAGTACCGACTCCAGTAAGAGTTGTTGATGCGGTTGGGTCAATCGTACCAGTCAGTTTTGAATTTAATGCTGATGCAGTTGTAAGCACCTGGTTGACCGCACCAGCTGCTAGATTAGAATTCAGATTTCCAGCCAGAGAAACTGCTGTTGTCGCCTTTGCAGGTACAATTGAGCTGACTGGAAGATTTAAACTTCGACCCAGAATGTTTTTTACTTTATAACCCGTGCCGGAGTCGACAAGGTCATTGTTCATATCAAGACCGAAAGAGCCCACTCTGGTATAGAAATCCTGAGAACCATCGGTAACGATAAAAAACCCTTCGCCCTGTATTGCAAGATCAAATGGACGTCCTGTTGGCGTAATGCTTCCCTGAGCGAAATTTGTATCTATACTTCCGACAGCAGAACCAATACCAATCTGTATCGCATTCTTACCACCAACAGAACCGGTTGGTGCCTGTGCCGATTTTAAAGTCTGTGACAATTCATCAGAAAAACTTACTCGTGATGATTTGAAACCTGATGTATTTAAGTTAGCCAGGTTGTTACCGGTAACATTCAAGGCCGTTTGTGCACTTCTTAATCCTGATATGCCTGCGGTTAATGATGATAGTGCCATTTTTATCTCCTTCCAAAAAATATTGAAAAAAAGTTATTTTAGAATACTCCTGTTATATCTGATATAGGGATTTCTCTGTTTTCGATTACGACTGATATTGATCCGTCTTTTACCATAGCACCCTGTATTATACCCTCTGCATTCTCATTGGAATCAGTATCAAAATATGTGGCCCTCTTCCCGATTAAATCCCCTCCCCCAAACAATTGCTGA
>JAJFJL010000146.1 GCA_021774055.1 Nitrosomonas sp.
GAAAACCGGGGAGGATTTGGGTCGACTTCTCCGAATTTGTAGCCGAAACTCATAAGTCCGACAGGCTCCTAGGTTCTATTTGATGCCAACATACCTTGATGGTGTTGCAAATGGTCGACCATAAACGTACTAATAAAATAATAACCATGGTCATAGCCTTCATGACGCCGAAGCATTAATTCCTGTCCCGCTTGTTCACAAGCAATCTCAAAACGATCTAAATTTAACTGCTCAGACAAAAAAGGGTCACTCAAACCTTGATCAATTAACAATGCAGGCACACAATGACCGTCTTCAATTAAAGATGTTGCATCATGATGACGCCAACTTTCTAGATTATCGCCCAAATAATATCGAAATGCTTTTTGCCCCCAAGGACAATGAATTGGTGCTGCAATTGGCGCAAAAGCTGAAACAGACTGATACAAATCAGGATGCTTGAGCGCCAATGTCAGCGCACCATGACCACCCATTGAATGACCAAAAATACCCACATGATTACAATCAGCCGGAAATTGTGACAATATTATTTCACGTAATTCCTGAGTAAGGTAACTCTCCATTCGATAATACTTTGACCACGGTGCTTGCGTGGCATCAAGATAAAAACCAGCACCCGCACCAAAATCCCAATCGTCAGTTTCACCAGGAATACCAGTTTGTCGTGGACTAGTATCCATAGTTACTAACATCAGACCGTGTTCAGCAGCCAAACGCTGCGCACCAGATTTAATCATAAAAGTCTCTTCAGTACAGGTCAAACCTGCCAAAAAAAACAATACCGGAACTGGCATCTGTTGTGCCTGAGGTGGCTGATACACCGAGAAACTCATCGGCAAACCAACAACTTGCGAATCATGTTGATAATATCCTTGAACACCACCAAAGCAGCGATGTTGGCTTCTAATTTCAAATTTTGACATATCAGTAAATAACTACTGAACGAATTGATTCGCCAGCTTTCATCAAACGGAAGCCTTCGTTAATATCATCTAGTTTTAAACGATGAGTAATTAACGAGTCGATATTAATTTTGCCATCCATATACCAGTCAACAATTTTAGGTACATCGGTACGACCACGAGCACCTCCAAAAGCAGAGCCTTCCCATTTACGACCAGTCACCAATTGAAAAGGACGGGTGCTAATTTCTGCACCGGCTTCGGCAACACCAATAATAATGCTACGTCCCCAACCTTTATGGGTACATTCCAACGCCTGGCGCATAACTTTAGTATTGCCAATACACTCAAAACTATAGTCCACACCACCATCGGTTAGCTGTGTGATACTGTCAACAAGATTTGTTTCTTGATTAGGATTAATGAAGTGTGTCATGCCAAATTCACGTGCCATAGCTTCACGTTTAGGGTTGATATCAACCCCAATAATTTTATCAGCTCCAACCATCTTTGCACCCTGAATTACATTCAGACCTATCCCTCCTAAACCAAACACCGCAATATTGGCACCAGCCTCTACCTTAGCAGTAAATAAAACTGCTCCAATACCTGTTGTCACACCACAACCAATGTAACAAACCTTATCAAAAGGCGCATCTTGGCGAATCTTTGCTAAAGCAATTTCCGGCACTACAATATAGTTTGAGAAAGTGGAGGTACCCATATAATGCAAAATAGGCTCACCATTAACAGAAAAACGTGACGTTGCATCTGGCATTAACCCACGCCCTTGCGTACTACGGATTGCCTGACAAAGATTAGTTTTTGGTGATAAACAAAATTTGCACTCACGACACTCTGGGGTATAAAGCGGTATCACATGATCGTCTTTCTTTAACGATTTAACCCCAGCGCCAACATCCACAACTACACCAGCACCTTCATGCCCTAAAATGACAGGGAAAGCACCTTCTGAATCAGCTCCAGATAACGTGTAATAATCTGTATGACAAATACCTGTGGCTTTTATTTCGACCAAAACTTCACCAGCCCGAGGACCAGCCAAATCCACATCTTCAATAGTAAGTGGTTGCCCTGCTTTCCAAGCAACTGCTGCTCGTGTTTTCATTATTTATTATCCTTTGGTTATCCTAAGAGACGAGGCAATAATACTTTATCCATTTAAACTTGCCCTTTTACTCTAATTTTTCGTTGCTCCTCCGGTTACATAGAACAACTATGCGCTCTACGGACCGCCTCAAATCAGAGCAAAATGACTTCGCCTAAATGGACAAACTATTATTGCCTCATCCCTAATCGTAAAAGCAAGTCATCTGGTTTTTTGATTAAACCTCATCTGTCATAATGCTGTAACAATTATGTAATAAATTTGTCGCCAATTATTTCTATTTAATTGGAGACAGAATGAAGTTACTAGGTAAGATTAATTCAATATTAACAGGCAAGAAACATATAGTTATCTTGTCGCTGGTTAGTCTTGTACTATTGAGTAGTATCATTATTCCAGCTCATGCACTGGTACTATACGTAGACCCAGAAACTGAGCAAGTATATACCACACCAGGTAAAAACCGAGTTAAGCTAGGCAAATTTAAACAAGTTGATTTAGATGAAAGCAAGCAACCATCTGAAGAAATCAAGCAAATGGAAGTTGAGCTTGACAAGAAAATAGAAGAATTCAAAGCAATTGAAGATCGCCTTGAGAAACAGCAATACGACATCATGGTGGCGGAACATGAAAAATTAGACAATGCAGCCAAAACAGAAATTTCTGTAAAAGAAAAGAAATGGTATGACCGTATAAAAATAGGTGGATACACCCAGTTTCGCACTAATGCAGGTCTTGGTGGCGACTTTGCGAATCTATCTTCTCCTGGCGATAAATCAATTGAATCAGATAGAAACTTTTTTATTCGTCGTGCCCGATTGGTTTTCCAAGGTGACGTGACTGATCACTTGAAGCTTTATATGCAAACAGAATTTGCAGGCGGAAATGTCAAAGTCCGGGACATGTATGGTGATATTTATTTTGATAAAAAGAAAGAATTTCGCATTCGTCCGGGACTCTCTAAAATACCCGGTAGCTTTGAACTTCTTCAATCCAGTCGTAATCGTCTGGCCCTTGAACGTGCAGACGCATTAAGTACCGGTGTACGTAATGAACGAGATACAGGTGTTTTCTTTTATTGGACACCTGAGCATGTTCAAAAAAGATTCAAGGATCTTAGTAGTAATTTAAAAGGCTCTGGTGATTATGGTGTACTAGCATTTGGTGCTTATACTGGACAAGGTATTAATGAAAGGGATCAAAATAAAAATGTTCATATAGCAGCACGTGTCACTTATCCATTTAAATTTGATAATGGCCAATATTTTGAAACTGGTGTTTATGGTTACACTGGTAAATTTGTACCAACGGTTGGCACCAATACCTCAGCGGGGATAATGGCAGCACCGTTATTTGATAATAAAGGTCTGCGTGATGAACGTGTTGGTCTACACGCCATATTGTACCCACAACCATTTGGCTTACAAGCAGAATGGAACTGGGGAAATTCACCACAGTTAAATAACGATCAAACTAGAATTGAATCAGCCAGCATTAATGGCGGCTATATTCAGGCAATGTATATGATTGACAGTAGATGGGGCAAGTGGATTCCGTATGCCAAATGGCAAAAATATAATGGTGCAGAAAAATTTACTACCAACGCACCATTCAGTAAAGTTAGAGAAACAGAAATTGGAATTGAATGGCAAATTAGGCCAGAAGTGGAGTTAGTCGCAGCTTATTCAAACATGGAAAGAACCAACGTCAAAACACTGCACCATGTTAAAAATGCAAATATCATGCGCTTTCAAGTGCAGTGGAAATATTAATCAAACCTGAACCATGTAACTAATCACACATACAACGTACAACACTTTGTTTCATAGAGTGAATTTTATTTTGCGCGGAATACTTATTGATATTTCCAAAAAATAGAGTTTGCTACATGGAACAATCTATTGTGCAGGATATGTGCGATTACTTGCAGGATCCAGGTTTTACTGCAAAAAATCCTGAAAATCTTCTGCTGATAACGGTTTAGCAAACAAATACCCCTGTGCGTAATCACAACCAGCAGCAATTAACAAATCTCTTTGTTCAATAGTCTCTACGCCTTCGGCAATTACTTTTAAACCTAATTTATGCGCCATCACAATAATTGCCTCTGATAAAGCCATATTGTCAGAATCAATCGTCAGATTTTGGATAAATGATTGATCAATCTTAAGATAATCAATATGAAACTTTTTAAGGTAAGACAAAGCAGAATACCCAGTGCCAAAATCATCAATAGACACCTGAACCCCTGCATCTCTTAACATAAACAACTGATCAATTACATTTTCATTAGTATCTAGCAACAATCCTTCCGTAATCTCCACAGCAATACTTTGCCCTGACAACCCTTGCTGCTGCAGATAATCAAACCAAGTTTCTAAATCATAATTTTGATTATGAAATTGTATTGGAGAAACATTTATACTGATTTGGAAATCTGGCTGATAATCTAAACGCCATTTTTTTACTTGCATAACAGCTTGACGAAACACCCAATCACCAATTTTGATGATCATCCCAGAATCTTCTGCAATCGGAATAAATTCAGCTGGATTAATCATTCCATGAGCTGGATGATACCAACGAATAAGTGCTTCTGCTTTATGAATTAGCCCAGTTGCAAGCTCCACAATAGGCTGATAATAGAGCTGAAACTCATTATTCAACAAAGCACTGCTTAAATCTTCAGTCAAACGCCATCTAGCCTGCGCTGACTGCTGCATTGACGCAGTAAAATAAGAAAAACAATTTCTTCCTTGATTTTTAGATGCATACATCGCTTGATCTGCATTTCCTAGCAGCATATCGGCATTGCTACCATTTTCTGGATAGAATGCAATACCAATGCTAGTTGATATATAAGCTACCTCATTTCCCAGATGAAAAGGTTCGGCTAATTTATGCAAAATTTTCTGCGCTACTCGTTCTACAATCTGTAGGTTATCTAAACCTGCCACAATAACCACAAACTCATCACCTCCCAAGCGAGCAACCAAATCAACTTCACGCACACAACCATGCAAGCGAACTGCCGCATCTTTAAGCAAAACATCACCTGAACCATGGCCATAAGTGTCATTAACTTGCTTAAAATGATCAAGATCAAACACCATCAATGCAAACGGCAATTTAGTACGCTTAAATGTTTTTATCTCTTGCTCTAAGCGATCACTAAACATACGGCGATTAGGGAGACTAGTTAGCGCATCAAAATTAGCTTGTTGCCAAACTAACGCTTCACTTTTCTTTCTAGCTTCTTCAATTTGTTTACGTTCTAGCCATAGTTGCAAATCGCTGGCAATCGCATTAATTAAATTAGTTTCTTCCGGTATTAGAAAAGGTTTACTATCATCAGTATAAAAAACATCTAGCTCACCACATACTTTATTATTGACTGTGATTTTTGCGTGTAATCCATGCGATAAGTTTTTCTGGTAATTTTTAGAAGTAAATTGTAGACCTGCAAATTGGATAGCAACTGCCGTAACTTCTGGAAATTGCATCGCAGGAATAATATGACTAATAATTCTGTTGCAAAAATCCTCTGTTAATAACGGCAGCAACATATCATGACGAATTGCATAAAGACAGCTAGTTTCTTTTAAGCGTTCTTTAAGATCCATTTCCGTTTGTTTATGCTCGGTAATATCAACTCTAACAGAGATATAACCACTAATTTCTCCAGCATTATCTTTTACCGGCACAACAATCATATCAACCCAGTACAATCCTCCTTGTTTATTCTGATGACAAACCTCTCCATGCCAGATATTTCCACGGGTAACTGTTGCCCACATTTGAGTAAAAAAATCTTCAGGACATACGGCAATATTAATAACTGCACATTCTTCACCCAATAACTCACTTTCACTGTAACCAGTTACTTCACAGAACTTATTGTTAACTTTAATAATACGACCAGAAAGATCAGAAACTACAACTAAAGCAAGTTGACCAATGGCTTCAAGATAGGATGAAAGTTCAGTTGCAGTTTTCTCTGCTTTATCCTTGGCTTGTTGCAATAAATCTTCTGCTTGCTTACGGCTAGTAACATCATAGTTAATACCAACCATACGCAGTGGCTGCCCTTCTGCACTACGCATAACTTTTGCAGACGCCGCAATGTAACGGACAGAGTTATCTGGCCAGCAAATAGGAAATTCTGTTACATACTCTTGCTCACCTAGTAACGCAGCCTGAATCAAAGAGTTATTTTTTTCAATTTGTTGCGTATCTACACACTTTATCCAAGCTTCATAATTACCCTCATGGTCTTCTTCCCGGATGCCATACAAACGATACATTTGATCATCCCAAACCGATTTATCGTTGACAACATCCCAAGTCCATATGCCAATACCAGCATTCTTAGTAGCCAATGATAAACGCTCTGCTAATTGTTGATACTTTTCTTCGGCCTGTTGACGTTCCACTGCATCTTGCTTCAACATCTCATTTGCCAACATAAGCTGCGTCATCTTTTCTTCTAATTTACAAACTAGTTCATCAGGAGAAGTGTTAAGTAATGTTTGATGATCATAATGAGCCAGCAAGGCTCTAATTTGAGCTAAAAGTATTTCATGGTTAGCAGCTTTAACTATAAAAGCATCAGCTCCCGAAGCAAGCACCTGTTGTTCATCCTTTGCTTGCGTATAAATGCTGGTATAGACAACAAAGCTAACTGACTGAAGTATTCGATCTGATTTCCAATGCTGCAGCAAAGTGTAACCGCCCATAACCGGCATCAATAAATCAGAGATAACTAGATCAGGCAAAGTTAGACATGCTTTTTCTAAAGCTTCTTCTCCATTGGCAGCCTCATCAACCTTATAACCATGTAGCCACAACAGTTCACGTAATGAGCAACGATCAATTTCATTAGCATCAACAATTAGAATTCGCGGCATAATATGGTTTTTACAAATGTAACCTATTCAGATAAAACCTTTAGTAGTGTAAAGTTTCAGATTTTATGGACATGTAACATGGTAATTACAACCTAGATCCTGCAGGTGATCGTACATATAATGTGCAACAAATTGTTTCATATAATGAAATTTGATATACAGAACAACCTGTTGCACAGAGCGCATGCGATCACTTGCAGAATCTAGCTACAAGTTTATTTATTATCCATAGTATCAATAAAAGCATCTGCTTCATTGATTGAACTTTCCATGGAAGCAATTAACGACGATACATCAGACCTAATCGAGCCTAATTCATCTTTCAGCGCAGCGATTGCTCTAGCATTCAAATTATGCTTAAGAAACATAACTTGATCTTTAAATACACGCAATACAGGAGCAATTTTAGCTTCAGCTTTTTTCATTGAGATAATCAACTGACGGTAGTGTAACTTAGTCTCATTTAGCTTATTCTGGCTACTACGTTTCATCGACATACTACTGTACTGCGTAATTTCTTCTTCCCATTCAGCAAATAAAGCTGCAGAAACATCCTCAATATCAGCAATGCGCGCATTAACCTCCGCCTCCATATCGACACTAGATTCATATTCATCATTCAATTTTTTGTAGATGATTTCAAGATCAGCGCCATCAAAATTAGTCGCCGCAGTAAATTGTGCCAGCGCTGATTTAAATTGCTCTTTAGTTTCCTCCTGGGTATCACGTGCTTTTTCAACCCGGTAAACCATAATATCACGCTTAGGGATACCAATTTTTTCCAACCCACTGTAGTACATAGTTGAGCAAGCAGTTAGTGAAAGAAATAAGCAAAGTATTGATAAACGAAATAAATAATTCATAGTAAATTCCAATGTATTAATTTAAGGGACGAGGAAATAATAATTTGTCCAATTTAGGCGAAGTTATTTTGCTCTGATTTGAGGCGGTCCGTAGGGCGCATAGTTATTCTATGTAACCGTAGGACCAACGAAAGATCAGAGTAAAAGGGCGAGTCTAAATGGATAAATTATTATTTCCTCGTCCCTAACTTGTGAAAAAATATTAAAAAACTCACTGTTCGATTATTTTTTAAAAGAAAATAAGGCTTGCAGTTCTTTATAGATCAGTAAATTATAAATTTGGAAATTTTTTAATATTTCATATTACCCTCAAATTTTATCCAAAATCATATTATTTGAATGGTATTTTCAATCGAAATGGGCTGCAATCATTGATATTTTACCCAATTTTTAAAAACGAGCGAACGGTGAGTACAATTGATAAGAGATACATTAATATTATCGGTATCCCGCATAACATCATGGATATATTAAATTAAATTAATTTAACCTTATTAGGACCATAGGATATGCTGAACATAGTGAGGCGCATCATTTACAATTGATGCGCTACCACACTAAATCAGCAATAGTAACTGACTAGCACATAACTTGGGTTGATGCTGATCCATATGAAGCTGACTCCGATGTAATTTCACGAGATCTTAGAGATGCTATTCATAAATTGATTCTTGCCATACTAAATAAACAATAAAATTTTCATATGAATTAAAGGTGTAATTTAAGGCTAATTCAAGTGGTCAGTCAGCTTATTTATTATAATTTTTAGCTACTAACTTAGGGCGGTACAAAATTTGCATTCAAGTAGTTAAGGAACGTGCATGAAACATTCTCCTCGTCATTCCTGCATGTCTTTAGCAGGAATGAAGGATGCCGTATTTTGTCTAATTTTAAGTTGATAGTCGGAAGTTACGGAGTTGCCTACCGAGAGCTTGTCCCTGACACAATTCACGATACTTCCAAATACGCCAACAATCGTGTTGAGATTTCACATCAGTCAACCCGAGTAAGAGAACGAGATATGCGTCGTTTCAAATCGATAGATCAGGTTCAACGATTCCTAAGCGTCCATACTGCTGTTTGCAATCTTTTTAATCTTGTCCGTCATCTGGTATCGGCCAGCCATTATCGGAATTTGAGACAGAGGTCTTTTGCGTCTTGGGAAAAGGTTACGTTAGCATGAAAGCGGTAACCCAGTGTTGAGGCGTCCTACTAAAAGTTAACTTGGCAATACCCTCTGAGCGTTAACGTGCATATCGACTGACAAATCGTTTCAGAATTTTTTGTGCATAAGGCGTGTCTTTCTGGCTAACCATGTCGATAAGATTATCCGCTTCATGGGGTTGAAAATAGCCATAGTGTCTATAAGCGCGTATCCGCAGGGTAAATCCTTCACTATCTCCTTCGGGATGAAACTGTGTGGCATACACGTTTTCTCCTATGCGGAACATTTGAACCGGGCAGGCGATGCCCGTCATTAACAGCGTAGCACCGGCAGGTGTTATGTCGCAGGCTTCTTTATGCCCAAGCAGGACT